>CAINOM010000166.1 GCA_903851455.1 uncultured Bacteroidota bacterium
CAACTTATTCTGCGTATACATACAATGATTTATTTTTTATATGCCCTAACGTTGGATTAATAAAAATTAGAATTAGCCATCCGCAGGATTCGGTTAGCCATGTATGGGAACTACAACGTTGGTCAATTGTAAAATAACAATTTTTCGTCCACGCCAAGCCTTGTGCCTTTAATAGAACTTGACGGCAATCAAGGCCATGCAGCTGAAGTTTTCATGCTGATTTGTTCTGCTACTTCTTAACGATTTTATAAACGGAAGAATTGTTTATTTTGATAGAATAAACACCGGGAGGCAACAGTCCCAGGTTTATAGTAACATTCTTATCACTATAATCGCTTGCAAAGACCTTTTGGCCTATTGCATTAGTAACTGTAACGTTGTCAATTACAGTAGTTGAGCTGATATTTAAATTATCTGTAGTTGGGTTAGGTCGTATTTGTACGGTGAAAGGATCAGCAAGATTAGTTAGCCCTGTCGTGCCACCTACATTTGCCGGATTCGATGTGATATTTTCGTACCCGCTTCCCGAAGTAGTTCTCGCAGTAGGGCTGCAGCCATTAACGGATAAAGTTGAGATCATATATACTAGCGAGCCTGAAGGTGGTGCTGCATCAGTATAGGAGGTAACGGTGTTAGCTACGGATCCTATACTCACGAAAGCGCCACCACCGGCACTCCTTATAATATTTTGTGTAGTAATTGTCTTTCCTACGTATAAATTCCAGTTAAGATTTACAACTCCACCTACTCCCAGGCTGGCAGTTAAATGGATCGTAGTATGTGTGGAACTTGAGTCAAGTGGAGATTCATTGCCGCATGAATCTGTGAGCGTGATCCTGTAACTATAGCTTTGTACTATAGGGTAAGAACCTGTATCAATATAGGTGCTGAAAATATTGGACACCTGGCTATCAATTTTCACAAAAACACTGGAAGAATTCTCCCTGTATATATTATACTGTTTTGCCGTTTCTATGCCGGCCTTCTCCCAAACCACTTCATTTTTGCCGGTAGCGGAATCAGTCACAACAACGCAAATCTGCGGGATCTAATAGCCTGGCACCTTAATGGTTGCAGTAGCAACACAGCCATAAGAATTATAGCTGATCGTGTCAATACCCGCGGCTACCGAAGTCAGCAAACCGCTGCCGGAACCTATGCTGGCAACCGAAGTATTTGAAGAGGACCAGGCGCCACCAGGCGTTGAGTCAGATAATGTCAAAGACGATCCGGCGCACAAATATGATGGCACTCCTTGAATGGAGTGGATGAAAAAACGTAGTGTCCTGCAGTTTGCGGACAAGCTCATTCAAATAGTCGCACACATAAATTACCCCATGCTCATTTACGGCAACCCCTACCGGACGATTTAACTCTGTGGTGTCTGACAGACCGTAAAAACCATTGAAATTAATCGTTATTGCCCCCGTTGCTCCGTATCCTGCGATTGTGTTGATAATTCCCGCATTATCAACTTTACGAACACGATGATTCAACTGGTCACAGATATACACGTTACCCGAAGAGTCAACAGCAACGGCTGTTGGCGCACACAGAGAGGCATTAACCGCCAGTCCACCGTCGCCGGCAAAACCACCCGGCGTGGAACCGGTTGAATCTACACCCGCAAAAATGGAAATTATGCCTGCTGTATCGATCTTTCTTACGTTGTGAATGGCCCGGCATGCGATATAGACATTGCCATATTTGTCAACGGCCACCCCATATGGATCGCCTATTGGCGCATCTGTGGCCAGCCCACCGTCACCGCTTCCAGCAAACGGCGAGGAGCCGTTGCCGCCTATAGTAGACATGATGCCAAGTGTATCGATCTTTCTTATCCTCAGATTTCCTGCGTCAGCAATGTATATCTCCCCTTTTTTACTGATCGCAATACTTGCCGGGCTAAAACCTGCAGCAGTTGCGGGCCCGCCATCGCCACCATAAATGTATGATCCGTTACCGGCTATCGTGGAGATGATACCCGAGGTATTCACTTTTCTGATATTATAATTATTAAAGTCGGAAATGTAAACATTGCCGGTATCATCCACGGCGATGCCATAAGGAAGATTAAGCTGTGCTGCAGTTGCTGCTCCTCCGTCACCGCTGAAACCAGCCGTGCCGTTGCCAGCTATTGTAGATATTACCCCCAGTGAATCTATCTTGCGAACCCTGGCGTTTCCACCATCTGTAAAATACACTATCCCATTTTTAGACACCGCAACATTTGTAGGGTTCGACAACGTGGCCGCAGTCGCAGGTCCGCAGTCTCCGCTATAACCCGCTGTATCTACCCCGGCAATTGTAGTGGTGTATAGCCGGGTACATAGAACTTGTGCAATTATTTTAGAATTAAACAATAGAGCGGCAGCAAAGAAGGGAATAAGTTTTTTCAATCTCATGGTCATTAATTAAAGAGTTTACCTGGTAGTCAGTTAATTTTAGCGGAATAAAAATAGCAGCACTTTGCGAAATAAAAAATTGCATCGCGAAAAGGGATGTAACCGAACTGTTTCCGGATACGTCCGAAGCCGTACAATGATCTTTTATTCCGGGTACAGACAGCCATAAATACAGCTGTTGGATGACCCGGTGACATGGCTATGCCCGGAACCGTAGAGCCAGGAAATTCAGGATCATGCGCGCTATCGGAATAGCTATTGCGCTTTCACCCATTTTAATGACCTGGGAGGAGCATCCTGCCTCCTCAATTGAATAAGATACATGCCTGCGCTAAGGTGGTCAACCGGGATACCACATTGGGTTTTGGGCTCACTGAAATTCTGAGCATAAATTGTCTTACCAGACAGATCGGTGAGTATTACCGATTGAAAACCTTCGTTATCATTCAGCCACAAATGCTGGTTGCTGTAATAGACGTAAGCCTGCTCTGCCGGCGCCACAACACTGCCGACACCTGTCGTTACACATGCCGGAAAGTTAGACATCGCGTTGAAATTGGCAGCAGAACTGATCTTTACACTGTCTACGACGATCTGCGAACCATAGATGTCTGTGACCCTTATGCCGACCACTGAATCGTTAGTCAATGATGAGCTCCAGTAGTTGTCCGTACCGCGGCTCATTACATGCCATGAAGAATCATAGTATACTTCCACGCCAGCAATTTTATTGACAGCATGATGCACCAATACGCTGCCATAATAGGGATTTGAAAAGGAATTATTAGTGATCCATAAGGGCGTGGCGGCATACGGGCAACTGACCAGCTTCCATGAAATAGAGCCTATGCCTAAAGAGAGATCGCCCACGACGGCCTCAAATGCCAATGGACTCATATCCAGGCTACCCG
>CAINOM010000167.1 GCA_903851455.1 uncultured Bacteroidota bacterium
ACTGAATATAGTGATACGCTGCACCCGGTTGTTGATGCGATGTGGAAATGGGGTGAGGAACACAGAAAGAGAATTACAGGAAAAATAAAATAAACTGCCGCATACAGAGAACTTTCTAACTTTTTGTACTAAGTTTCCTAAATGCTGACTAAAATAAACCTTTTAAAACGATGAAACCCGCTACAGAAGCGGGTTTCATTTTCATCGTTGTCGGGACGACAAGATTCGAACTTGCGACCCCATGACCCCCAGCCATGTGCGCTACCGGGCTGCGCTACGTCCCGCAAAACCCTAAAAGGACGGCAAAGGTAGTTGAATAATTTTTATACACCAAACTGCGACAGGTGATGGTCCAGGTGTTTGTAGAACATATTGTTCCACTCGGTCTTTGATAGCTTGTCAAAAGAGAGCGACTCCTTGTTGTCAAAGTGGCTTTCGCCCAGTTGTTGCGTCTTTTTGATATAATTGATCAGCCGTTCTTTCTCTGTGTTAAACTCCTTTTCGGTAGTCATAAGGAACGCAGGACCGGTGCGGCTGTTGTGCTTATAAGGCTTTTCGCTTACCACTGCATTTTTTACAAATGTCTTCAGCATAAACTTCAATAAACCCTTGGGCGCCGCATGCTTGTTTTCATAGACCATTTCGTAGGTCACACAGCAATGTGCCAGCATCTGCCCCACAGTCATCTTACCCCATTTGGGTTGTGTAGCGGGTGTAAGCTTATTGATACGCCCGATGACGCCTTCAGCAACTTTCTGATCAAAAATATTAGGTAACGCCATGTTTTGCTTTTGTTTAGTTGGTAAAACTCCGATAAACTATCCCTACTTCAGATCGTGGGAAATAAGCTTTAAAAACTCGCTGCGGGTCTCATTTTTCATGAACTGGCCGCTGAATGCTGATGTAGTGGTGATGCTGTTCTGCTTCTGTACACCGCGCATCATCATGCACAGGTGCTGTGCCTCTATGACCACGCCCACACCCAGGGGGTTAAGTGTTTCCTGTATCACATCCAGTATCTGGTGGGTCATGCGCTCCTGCACCTGCAACCTGCGGCTGAAACACTCTACCACATGGGCCAGTTTGCTCAGCCCCGTGATAACACCATTGGGTATATACGCTATGTGTGCTTTGCCAAAGAACGGCAGCATATGGTGCTCACACAGTGAGTAGAGCTCTATATTTTTCACCAGCACCATCTCGTTATACGACTCATGAAACATAGCAGATTTAAGTATCTGCGCAGCATCCATGGTATACCCCTGGGTGATGAACTGCATAGCCTTGGCCACGCGCTCCGGCGTCTTTAGCAGGCCTTCCCTTTCCGGGTCTTCTCCTACAGCCTCCAGTACACCACGGTAGTGCTCCTTGAGCCCTTCCGTAACCTCCTCATCGTAGTACTCCTTCTTATGATATGCCACAACATTATTTTGATAAGCGTTAAAAATTACCCGCTATAGATGCGCAACATCTCCTCTCCTTCGGAGAGGCCGGGAGAGGTCATCCAAAGTACTCAACATATATTTTGGGGGTCTCCACCAGCTTCACGCAGTGCAGTTTCACACTGCCTCCCTGCTCTATGTGCGGCTTCAGTTCCTCCCATATGCCCATGGCAAAGTTCTCTGCGCTGGTAAACTTACCTTTCATAAAGTCCACGTCCAGGTTCAGGTTGCGGTGGTCTACTTTTTCCACTATTACGTCCTGTATTAGCTTTCCCAGCGTTTTGGCATTATAGATAAAGCCTGTTTCGGGATGTGGTACCCCCTTTATGGTCACATGCAGCTCGTAGTTGTGCCCATGCCAGTTCTCATTGGCACATTTGCCAAAGACCTCTTTGTTTTCTTCATCACTCCAGGTCTTGTTCTCCAGTTTGTGCGCGGCATTAAAATGCTCTACGCGTGTGAGGTATACCATTGCTCTTATTTAGGGTGCAAAATTAGTGAACTTGAGGGAAATAACCCTTGATATGCGTTTTCCGTCGCTTCCGGCAGGAAAACTTAATTTTGCTTACTTTGTTATCCCACTTACGGTTATGAATATACTGATCGCTGCCGCCACAGACGCTGAAATAGCGCCGCTAAATGCTTACTTCCAACAGGCATCTTTGCCCGGAACCATCACCGGCGGCGTCATAATTACCGGCGTGGGCATGCTCAACACCACCTATGAGCTCACCAAACATCTGCAGTCAAGCCGGTATGACCTCGTACTGCAGGTAGGCGTAGCCGGCAGCTATGTGAACAGCCGGAAACCCGGTGACGTGGTCTTTGTCACGAGCGACCGCTACGGCGACCTCGGTGCTGAAGACCACGATGACTACCTCGATATTTTTGAAATGGGCCTGATAAATCCCAATGTCACGCCGTTTATTAATGGCACCCTCCTTACACCGCTGCTGCCAGTGCACAACCGCATAAAACTGCCACAGGTATCCGGCCTCACCGTGAACACGGTAACCGGCAGCGAACGAACCGTTGCAAAGCGAAAGGACAAATATCATTGTGATGTGGAGACCATGGAAGGCGTAGCGCTCCACTATCTATGCCTTCGCGAAAAAGTAGCCTTTGCCCAGGTGCGTGCCATCTCCAATTACGTAACCCCCCGCGATAAAAGCCAGTGGCAGATGAAGGACGCCATTATAAACTTAAACAAATGGCTCATAGATTTTATTAACCTCCTTTCGCACTAACGTCACCTACCTTTGCTAACTCAGGTGAATTTTCACCTGGAATTTGGATTTTTAAATTTGGAGTTTAGAAAATGAAATTGACCCTCGGCTTTAGCCCCTGCCCCAACGACACCTTTATATTCGATGCCATGGTGAATGGCCACATAGACACCATGGGCATAACGTTCGACTATGTGATGGAAGACGTGGCTACACTCAACCAATGGGCAGAGCACGGCAAACTCGATATCACCAAGCTCAGCTACAGCACCTTTCTACACACTGTGAATCAATATGCATTGCTGCACAGCGGCAGCGCCCTCGGCGAGGGTGTTGGCCCGTTGCTGGTTTCCAAAAAACCACTCGATCTTTCTGAAATAGATACCTTTAAAATAGCCATTCCGGGTTTCAATACCACCGCCAATCTTCTGCTCTCACTTGCATTTCCTCAGGCCAAGAACAAAACCGAAATGATATTCAGCGACATAGAATCCGCCGTGCTAAGCGGTGAATATGATGCCGGGCTGATGATTCACGAAGGCCGCTTCACCTATCAAAGCAAGGGCCTCACGAAGCTCATAGACCTCGGCGACTGGTGGGAGCAAACCACCCATGCAGCCATACCATTGGGCGGCATCGTCATCCGCCGCAGCGTTGATAAAGAGCTGTGTGCTACAGTAGATAAGATAATAAAGGAAAGCCTTGCCTGGTCATGGAAACGCTATCCCGAACTCACTCCGTTTATTACCAGTAACGCGCAGGAAATGGAAGAGTCAGTAATGCGCCAGCACATAAACCTCTATGTGAATGACTACACTACAGACCTCGGTGAAAAAGGTCGCAATGCCATCGGCACATTATTCGAAAAAGCGAAGGCTGGTGGATTGATAAAAGGGGAATTGCCGGAGAGTATCTTTTACTAAAGCCTATGAAGCCTGTGCAAAATGCTGTATCGATTTTCGGTTAACTTTCTTTTCAGCATACCAGAGCTCGTAATTCTTTTGCAGGTTAACCCAGAACTGAGCAGTATTCCCAAAAGCTTCCGATAGTTTTACCGCCAACTCAGGACTAATGCCTGCCCGCTCGTTTACCACTGCGGAAAGATTTGCACGAGCAATATTTAGCCCTTTAGCAACCTCGGTAATGGTAAGGTTCCGCTCCTTAATGAAATCTTCTCTCAATATCTCACCCGGATGCACAGGTGCTAATCCACGTTTCAACATATTTTCTGTTTTTAATGATAATCTAAATAGTCAACATCATATACATCGCCAGCATGGAAACGAAAAATGATTCGATAGTTGCCGGTGACAGTCAGCGCCCAAAAACCAGCATATTCGCCTTTTAACTTGTGCACACCATATCCGAGTTTCTTGATATCATCTTCCGACGTCACCGCATCAAGCATATCAAATATTCTCCTGATCTTGCTCAATTGACCAGATGGTAACTTGATGCCCAATCCTTCCTCATAAAACATTCGTAGTCCTTTATGGCTAATGCTTATGACCATATGCAAATGTAATGTGTAATGTTACACGATACAATTTTTTTCGCAAAATTCTAGTCCTTCAGAATATACAGATCTGGTAAATTCCTCCCCAGTCCATCATAATCCAGCCCATACCCAACCACAAATTTGTTCTCGATATTAAAGGCGTTGAAATCGGCCTTGATGTCGTATTTCAGCGCTTCCGGTTTGGAAAGAAAGGTAGCGATCTTTACGGAAGCAGGGTTGCGGTGATGAATTTCCGGGAGAAAAGAGCTCAGCGTTTTACCGGTGTCGATGATGTCTTCCACTATAATGATGTGCCGGCCATGCAGGTCTTCTTCCATACCTATAGCCGTTACAACATTACCTGTCGATGAGGTACCCTTGTAGGATACAAGCTTAATAAACGATATCTCCGCTTCTATGCTCAGCCCGCGAAACAGGTCTGCGGCAAAGATGAATGAACCATTCAGTATGCCGATCAGCAGCGGCTTTTTTCCGGCATATTCTTCATTGATCATTTCAGCGAGCTCATTCACCCGCTTCTGTATGTCTTCCCTCGTAATGAACGGAACGAATATTTTATCGTGTACCTGGACCATGTTTTAAAAATTAAATGAGGATATTTCGTTTGGTAGAAACTTATTGATTGCGTCTATGGATAACACAATGCCGTACCCTGGAGACTAATTCGACACTTTCAGCTTCTGCCCGATCTTTATATCACCGGCATCAATGTCATTCCACTTCAGCAGCTGGTTCACGGTAATGTTGTTCTTCTTCGCTATCTGTGTCGCAGTATCGCCTTTTTTTACGGTGTAGTACTTGGCGTTTTTTGCGGGTTGCTCTTCAGGCGCTTTCTGCACCGGTTGTTCACTTTGTATCTTTTCTACCAGCTTGGTGTCATCCGCATATACTACCTTGTCCAGTTGGGCTTTGAGGTCCGACAGCTCCTGTTTTTTTGCTTCGTCCTCACTTTCATTCGCAGTAGCCGGTGTTTCTTTTTTTACACTGTCGGCCGTCACCCAGCGCACAGGAGCGTTTTTATCACCGGGTGCATCAGGAGTAATGATCACCACAGCATCCGACTTCTGCGGAACTGCTTGCGGAGCGGTAGGTATTGGCAGCGGCGCTGCTTTTTGCTTTGGCTGCACCTTTGTTCCATGTTGCGGCTTACCTTTTTTATCGGCAGTGCGGCTTCGAGCAGGTGCTTCAGTAGTGTCTGAATTATGTATAAACCCATCGCCCGGCAGCGTATCAGTATGATTTTTCAGAGGTATATAGTCAGCACTGTCCTGCGCTATTGCAGCAGCTTTGTCGTCCTTGTTTATCAGCACTATTGCATTGCTTTTGTGGGCTGCTGTAGCGCTTATCTTCACGTCTGGCTTGCGGGGAGCTGGGAACTGCAACTGCAATACAGAACCGGGTACAGGATTCTCATCCGGGCTCATCAGGTTCAGCGCCGTTAGCTTTTTTAGCTGAATAGCCTCCTCCTGCGATATCAGCCACAGTGTTTCTCCCTCCTCCACTACGTGGCGGGCGTTTACACCGGCGGCCGGTTTTTTCTCCAGGAATATATAACTATTAGCAGGTACCGGGCCGTCCGCAAGGTCATTGATCTCCAGCAGCTTCGGGTAGCGTATGTTATACTTCATTGCATACTGCAGCAATGTTTCATCCTTATGCGCATAAAAAGCTTTGAGGCCATGTATCCTTACCATGCCCGTGGTGTCGTTAACGGTCGGTTTAGGTACTGGCAAAACAGTCGTGTCAACGTTGTTATTGTTCATTACTACAGCGCGCGCGCTGTCTGCGATACTCCTTATCGGGTCTGGTGAGGGTTTGGGCTGGGTAACAGTATCCACTACCGCAACAGGCTGGTTGGTCGAAGGCACGACCACAGGCGGTGTAGCTGGTTCTTCCACATCCTCTTCTTCCTCTTCACTTTCTTTTCCTTTCTCCTTTTTATCCAGCACAAATTGTGTCGTGTCCTCCAGCTTATCCACCATCTGTGGCTGTTTGGGCGTAGGCGTTTGCTGTTTAGCTACAAGGGCCTCGTTTGGAGTCCTGGAGCTATCCATTCCCGCAAGTGTGTAGTCCTGCAATCCGAAGTCCTCGATGATTTTTATCAGCCGGCGCGCATACTGCGGATCAGTTGCATAGCCGCACCTTTTCAGTCCGGATGCCCACGATGCATAGTCCTTGACCGGTATGCTGAACAAGCTGGAATACCTTGGGTTCCTCTTCAGATGGTCAGAATGGTCCCGGTATGACTCTTCAGCATTGTTGTATTTTTTGAAGCACTCATCTGCTGCATCATCCGTATGGCGGATGGTATCTCCCTCCCAGCCGTTTTTGCACTTAATACCAAAATGATTGTTGCCGCGCACCATCAGTTCGCTGGCGCCCGCCTCTGTCTCCAGTATGCCCTGTCCCAGTGTCACCGATGCCGGTATACCGTAGTTTTTCTGCTCGATGATCGCAAACCGGTAGTACTGCTCCACATACTTTTTCGCGCGCTCATTATACCCCTCCTGCGCGCCTGCCCGCGCTGTCATCAGCAGCATCAGGGCTATGCAACACAGCAGATATTTGCTCACCACCGTTTTTATATTAAATACCAAATGTTACGAGTTTGAACAAAAATACAATAAGGTTCCTTATTTGTAAGTTAAAAGCTAATGAGGCCTTATTTTCCGGCAGATCATCACCCCATCTCTCAGTGGCACCAATACATGCTCTATGCGGCCATCAGCCTTTATTTTCCGGTTAAAGCTGCTGATCATCCGCGCATTCTTGGTCTGCTGGTCTTCTGGTAATACTACCTCGCCGTCATACAATACATTGTCGGCAAGTATATAGCCGCCCACCGGCACTTTGTCAAATACAAGATCATAATACCGCTCATAGTTGCTCTTGTCCGCGTCTATGAACACCATATCAAACGGCCCTTCCAGCTCTGCGATGATATCTATTGCGCTGCCGGTATGCTGCACTATCTTATCGTTCAGCCCTGCTTCCGCAATGTAGCTTGCCGCCATATCATGCAGCTCTTCGTCTATCTCTATGGTGTGCACTATGCCACCTTCTTGCAATCCCTGCGCCAGGCATATGGCTGAGTACCCCGTAAATGTGCCGATCTCCAGCACACATTTAGGACGTATCATGTTGCTCATCATCTTCAGGAAGTTACCCTGCAGATGTCCCGATAGCATTACTGCATCACCCCTTTTCAGATTCGTTTCCCGGTTCAGTCGGGCCAGCACGGGCAACTCAGCGCTCGTGTTCTGCTCCGTATATTCATCCAGCTGTTTCGATGCAAGAAGTGTTTTGGTCATTTCCGTTGTTGTTAATTATGTGGGCCTATGGTGATAGGTGTATGTAGCGATGTTCTTTGATATTTGGTAGAGACGCCTTGCATGGCGCCTCCGCTACACGTATACCTCCGCCGGGTATTTTCTATAGCATGTCGTTCTTTGATATCTCGTAGAGACGCCATGCATGGCGTCTCCACAACACGTATTGCCCACACTCACAAAACCACAAAACCATGGGCAACTGCCGACTGTAGACTGCCAACTGAAAACTAAAAATTCGGCTGCAGTTTATTGTGCGTATAAAACTCCTTTATATAGGCTACCACTTCATCTGCCGTGTCAAATATCTTTATCATATCCAGGTCGCCGGGGCTTATGTTCCCCTCGCCTGCATACATCGATTCCTGCATCCAGTGAAACAATCCGTTCCAGTACGTAGACCCCACACACACCATTGGTGTCTGTGTAAACTTACGTGTCTGTATCAGTGTCGCCACCTCAAAGAATTCATCCATCGTTCCCCATCCGCCCGGCATCATCACAAAGCCCTGCGAATACTTGGTGAACATAACCTTGCGCACAAAAAAGTAATCGAAATTCATGAACGTATCCCGGTCTATGAACGGATTGCTGGTCTGCTCAAACGGCAGATCTATATTCAACCCCACCGACCGGCCCTCGGCCATATTCGCGCCTTTGTTCGCCGCCTCCATGATGCCCGGGCCACCGCCGGTTATGATACCAAAACCCTCTTCAGCCAGTCGCTTGGCTATGTTCACCGCCAGCTCATAATACTTATGCCCCGGTTTGGTACGCGCCGATCCGAATATCGAGATGCACGGCCCAATCTTGGCCAGTGTCTCAAATCCCTGCACGAATTCGGCCATTATTTTAAATATCTGCCAGCTGGAGTGGGCCTTGGTTTCCGTCCAGTCGCGCATTTTCAGTTCGGTAAGTTTGTCTTTCATCACAGAGGCGTGGCGGTTGCAACATTGCCGCCTTTTTTAGAACATAAAAATAAGAGTAAAAATGTAAGGGCCGCGTTAATTATCAGTAATTCAGTACCTATTATATAACCATTAAGCAGATGCCCTTCGTTGTGTTTCAGCATGTAGCAGCACACCGGCGCGGCAACGCACACCAGCGGCACCAGCTCGTTGATCAGCCGCCTGCGGGTAAAGATACCAAACGCAAACAGCGCCAGCAGCGGTCCATAGGTATAGCCCGCCACATCCAGCAGCGTGTCTATAAGCGAGCCCGTATCTATCTCCCGGAAGATAAAAACGAACACCAGGAATACGATCGCAAAGACATTATGCACAATGAGGCGTGTGCGCTTTTGTTGTTTCTCCGTCATGCCTTCTTTTCTGCGGATACCTAAAATATCTATGCAGAAAGAGGAGGTTAGTGCGGTAAGCGCACCATCAGCGCTTGGGAACACCGCTGAGATCAGCCCTATGATAAAACATACAGTGATATAGAAAGGCAATCCGCTCTTCACGGCGATCATCGGGAACAGATCGTCCTTAGCTGCATGTATGCCCTTTGCATCTGCATACAGGTAGAGCAGTCCGCCCAGCAGCAGGAAGATGAAGTTGGCCAGCAGCAGCACAAAGCAAAAGCTGATCATATTCTTCTTCGAGTCGCCTAGATTGCTCACGCTTATGTTCTTCTGCATCATCTCCTGGTCCAGCCCGGTCATGCCTATAGTTATGAAAGCCCCGCCCAGTATCTGCTTCAGGAAGAACGACGGACTGTTCACATCCGTCTGCAGGAATTTCGTATAGCCCTTTTGCTGCATCGCCGCCCATGTGCTGCCCATATCCAGGTGCAGCGTGTTCATGATGTAGATCACGCACACCACCAGTGCTGCCAGCATAAAGGTTGTCTGCAGGGTATCCGTCCACACGATCGTCTTCACTCCCCCGCGGAAGGTATAAAGCAGTATCAGCCCTAGTATCACCACCGCTGTGAGCTCAAACGGGATACCCATATCTGCCAATATGAATTTCTCCAGCACCTTGATCACCAGGTAGAGCCGAAGCGTGGCCCCCAGCGTGCG
>CAINOM010000168.1 GCA_903851455.1 uncultured Bacteroidota bacterium
GCAAGAAGAAAAAGACAGCGCGGTGCTAAGCATGAAAAATGTCTCGCTGTGCCAACTCCGCACTCTCAATATTCTCTTTTGTTTTAGCGACCACATTTCCAATTACCCGCAATGAAGAGACTCCATCTAAATTTGTTGATCGTATCCCTGGTCGTTACGACATGCATTTCTTGCAGCCGGAGTGGGCATGAAATTTACCACGCATTATTTGGTGATCCTGAAGTGGACTGCGTAAAAATCGTAAGTTATGCCGATGGAAGTGTACCCGTGCTTGACGGTGATATTTTCTTACATTTTTACACATGTCCTGCCGAGTTGAAGAGGATACTGGCAAAAGATAATTACAGCGTCACGAAAGAATGGGGTTCCCAAAGGCAGGTGTTCGTCAGTCCTCCGGCATGGTTTGATCTTCGCCAACTTGGCGACACCATCCTAAGGTTTACCAATTTCGATGAACATCCACGGGAAGTGCAGGAATTTTTCATTTCCGCCGACAGCACCAATGTTTTTTATATGAACTTACTCTGACAAAGTGCATCTAAGCCGATTGCTGCCACGCTGTGCTGCATGATGATCACCTGCATGTTCAACTTCGGTAACAGAACTAACCACTCGTGGACGCGTTACCGGATCAAAAGGCAACTACTTACAATACCGTTCCGTCATTTTCCGCAAAGTGGACTCCTGCGTTTCGAATAGCGGGATGGCCTTGAGTTGTATGCCATGGTCCATCTGCTGGTACTGATGCATACTGGTGATGTCATCGCACAACTTGTCCTTTTCCTCTTTCGGCATCTCTCCCCCATTGTTTGCTTCCGGCCGTCTTACTTTCGCTTTTCCTCTATTGTCGGCGGGCCTGTACTTCCTGATCCTGGCGGTTATTCTTTCCGAAATTGCATCCGAATAAAAAGGCTCCAGTGAGATCGCCATGTCCAGGTCTTTGATAGCATCATCAAAACGCTCCAGCAAAACCTCGAATCTTGCCTTGGCATAGTAGATCTCGGGAATACTCTTCCGTAGCTCTAATGCGTTTTCATAGCATTGCATGGCACTAAAATCATCCTTGTTTTTTATGAAATTTTCAGCCTTCAACATCAGATCTACCCACTGTTTATCTTCCTTCGCCAGAACCAACTTCCCTTTTTCGAAAAAAAGCCTCCTCTTAATGGCACCTGAAGAAAACCACTCTACCCAGGTGCCCGTTTTCACGCTGTCATTATACATTCCGGTAGCAGCCATGTTGCCATTGACAAAAAACTGAGTTTGCGGACCATTCAAATGTCCGTTCTTATAAAAAGAAACCAGTTTTTTAGTGACACCATCTTCGTAATAGATAGTGAGTGTGTCATTGAGACGCCCATCAAGGATGGATCCTTTAATGAATGTTCTGCCGGAATAATAGTAGTTAATAAACTCCCCGCTATAAGGGTATTTACTGAGCTTGAGATATATCTTCCCATCCGCGTTGATTACCATGTTGTAAAAATTCGGCACCTGCTTCAGCTTTTCAGGTCTGTTATGGTATTCGTTGGTGGTAACAACGATCAGTGTGTCGACGTCTTTATACCCGACATACCTGATCTTTTCCGGGTCTGTAATGATCTCTTTGCTGTAAATGTCTTTGTTGGGTATGTAGAATACCCTGGACAACATGTATCTCTCGTCATGCGGGATCATCGGCACATAGTCCACAACATAGAGCACATTGCTTAAGTTGCTACCCTTTGATCTCTTGTTTTTACCAACCGCCACGTGGCCCAGCAAAGTGAGGCATAGCAGGGTGAATAGAAGTGGCCTGGTGATCATACTACCAATTTTGCTTCGTACACCCGGACAATTCATGTCACAGCCACGAAGATGTTTAAAACAGAATTGGAGCGCACGTGCGCTCCAACTATTTCTATGAACTCATAAATCTATTTCTTTCCTTTTTTCAACTTATAGCTGACACTGATCTGGACGCCGGCAGTCGCGTTATTGGTTGTGGCGCGCTTTGGGTCATATATTTTGGTGGATACGCCATTGTCTGAGTAAGTCTTGCTTTTATCTTCAGCATCGCCTAATCCGTAATCTAAACGCAGGTGGGCGGACACTGTGAGATTAGCAGGGAGCCTGATGCCAATGCCCAGGCCAAGAACTGCATCCATCGTCATCTTTTTATAAAGATCTTCTGCTTTTACGCCATAGGCCGCAAAAGAAGCTGTCCTGCCATTTACCTGCACGGTAGTAGAGCTGAGCATATTGATCTGCGGACCGATGAACGAGCTGAAATAGGTCCTGTTTGATGTATTGCCAACGTACCTCAGCAACAGTGGTATTTTAATGCAGTTGAGCGTAATATCAGCAGAGTAAGTGCCCGTGAAAGGAATATTATTGGTAGCGGCAAGGCTTTGGAACTCATCGCAAAGAATAAGGATCCCGGTATTGCCGGAATTTATCCTGCCAACCGATCCTGTATATGACCACCCTTGTTTGGAATAAAGCGCATCAATTTCCACACCCAGGTGCTTGGTGATGGTGTATCCAACGGCCACTCCGCCGCCAAAGCCCATCTTGTTTTTGAAGTCGAGCTCAGGCCCGGCATCGTCGTCTGTTTTGTTAGGCAACCCTGTTGCATGGTAAATGCCTTTTATGCCAAAGTCAAATCCGCGCTGGGCAAACGATGATCCGCTGGCAAGTAATAAGCAGGCAGCGGCAACATATTTCGTTGAAGAGTTTTTCAGTTTTCTGAGGTTCATACTTTTCAGGTAGTTTAAAATGGTTAGTAATCTGTTTATCTCAAAAGGATAATAATTCCTTAAAGATTGAAATATTTTTTTTGTAAAACAAATAATGTAAAGAACAGCGCACCTGTTCGTGCAAAATACCACCTGGCGCTACTTTATCAGCCAGACCTTAAACGCAATAAAAACGAGCACCACAGCCCCATGAAAGCCCACATTCACGGTGGAAATATCTTTGCCCGTTACCAGATCGGCGATTGCAAAGCTACCGTGATAAGAAACGATATTGAAGAGTACCAACGGAATGATCAGGTACAGCATATAGCCTATCATGCTGCGCCCGGTGATATTTGCAATGCGAACAAAGACACTAAAAAAGCACTGGATCAACAGATCAAAAAAGACGATGGCCATAACCGCATAAACAGAGGAATAGTATAGCTCCATGCTACCACTACCTTTCCGGGCGATGATCAAGGTAATGGGTATTAGCATCACAAGCACATTGTAAAGAAGCAGCAGCCAAATACTGTTTAGCTTTCTCTTTTTTATTGGCCCGTCAGGTTCATTTATCTCTTCTTCCATTCAGAAAGTGCAGGTCCCTATTTTTTACCGTCCATCAGGTCCATCAGTTCATCCAGCCTTGGCTCCAGTATGATCTCTGTGCGGCGGTTCTGGGCACGGCCTGCAGGCGTGCTGTTGGTAGCTACAGGGTCATATTCGCTGCGGCCGCTGGCCACCAGTTTGGCTGGCACTACATTGTACTCGTCTATCAGCACGTGGGCTATAGATGTGGCACGGGCGGTACTCAGCGCCCAGTTGTCTTCATATACCTTGGTATGTATCGGCAGGCTGTCGGTATGGCCTTCTATATCTATGTTTATGTCCTTGCTGGTATTCAGTACGCTGGCTACCTTAGAGAGTGCTTCTTTACCCTTAGGGTTCACTACCGCACTGCCCGATGGGAAAAGCAGGCCTTCCTGCATACTAATATATACGCGGCCATTCTTCATGGTCACGGTAAGCTCATTGCTGTTGAAACCTACGAGGGCATCGGCAATTTTCTTTCTCAATGCCTCAGTAGCTTTTTGCTGCTGGTCTATAAGCGCCTGCAACTGCTCCAGGCGCCTGCGCTGGTCGGCTATCTGGGCGTTGGTAGTGTTCAGTTGCTTGCGGGTGTTCTTGTTTTCGTTGCCAAGGTCGCTGATCTGGCTGTTGAGCTCAA
>CAINOM010000169.1 GCA_903851455.1 uncultured Bacteroidota bacterium
TACTTTGTCGCCCATAGTTATGGGTGAAGTAAGCTCAGGAGTGCCTGGCTTGAAGTACATGGCAATGATGACACGGAAGTAGTAGTAAACGCTGATCGCAGCCATAAGCAAACCAAATATTACCAGCCACAAAAGATGACCTTGCTGCACCACGGCAAGCAACACATAATACTTGGCCATAAAACCGCCTGTAAGCGGAATGCCAGCCAATGAGAACAGGAATATGGAAGCCGTAAAAGCAAGCAGTGGTTCTTTCTTAGCCAGGCCATTAAAGCCGTCGTAAGTGTAATCCTTCAGTTTTACCAGCACAGAAAAAATACCGATGGTAGCTACAGAATAAGCGACCGCATAAATGATAATGCCCTGCCACGCAAACTTATTTATTGCCAGCACTGCGAAGAGCATAAAACCCGCCTGTGCTATAGATGAATAGGCAAGCATACGTTTCACGCTCTGCTGGAAAACGGCGGTGACATTACCCACCAGCAATGTAGCAGCCGTGATAATGGCAAGTATTATGGTCCAGTGCTCGCTGAGGCTGTTGAAAGACACCTGGAACAAACGTATGAACGCGAAGAATGCGGATGCCTTAACAATAGTGGCCATGTAGGCAGTAAATGGTGTTGGTGCACCGTCATAAACGTCAGGGGTCCACATGTGCATAGGCGCAGCAGAAACCTTGAAACTTAGCGCGATCATGATGAACATGATACCTGCAAGTGCAAGCGGGTTGAGCGCATCGCTGTGCAGAACACCCACCATGTCCATAATATTGAATGTACGTGCCGCTCCGTACAGCAGGGCAATACCCATCAGTAATATACCTGTAGAGAAAGCGCCCATCAGGAAATACTTCAGTGAGGCCTCACTGCTCTTCAGGTTGCGTTTATCACTACCTGCAAGAATGTATTGTGGTATAGACAGTATCTCAATGCCAATGAACAGCATGAGCAGGTTATTGTAAGTAGAAAGAATGTAAAGCCCGCAAAGTATAAAGAAGATAAGTGCAAAATATTCGGCTACATGGGTGCCCACTTTTTGTATCTCTTTGCCCATCAGCAATACGTAGAGCACGGAACAGCCAGTCATCAGCGTATTGAACCAAAGTGAGTAATGCTCTACGCGCAGCATATTGCTAAACAGCAATTGAGGTGCGTTGGGAGATATAGTAGCAAGGTCCCAGATGTTTACACCGAGCAACGCAATAAAAAGCAGTGCGGCAATTGCAACCACGCTTTTCTTATTGTTTACCACAAGACCGGCAAACATCATGACTATACCAAAAACAGTTGTAGCAATAATTGCCTTCATGTTATTTTCAAAATTCAAAATTCAAAATTCAAAACCTCAACGCTCTGCACATGCTTTTTTCAACCTTCAAAACTATCTCGCTATCATACCGGCGACCCCATAAGTCAGATCCAAAAGAGGTTTTGGATATACCCCAAGGAAAATGATCAATATCAGGATAATAGCCAGTCCCACATACTCATTCAGGCTCAGATCTTTTGCGATAACCATTTTCACTGTTGCCCCATATGCCGTCTTCTGTATCATATTGAGGGTATATACCGCACCAAGTATTATTCCAAGGCCGGCAACAACCATTACGATCACGTGGTTCGACTCGGTACCTGAGAACAGGCCATTGAATAACATGAACTCACCTACAAAACCATTGGTAAGCGGCAACGCAACACTTGCCAGCGATATGATCACAAATGCTATCGCCATATTGGGTGTCGAGGTTGCCATACCGCCCAGTTTCGTCATATCACGCGTACCCCAGCGGTTCTCTACCATGCTTACTATAAGCCACATGCCGGTAATGTTGATACCGTGATTGAACATTTGCACCATAATACCATGCATACCTATATTGCTGTGCGAGAATGCGACAGCAGCCATCAGGCCCATATGCGCAATCGAAGAATACGCTACCAGGCGCTTCATATCTGTTTGAACAATGGCAATGCAGGAAGCGTAGATAATACCAATAACAGATAGCACAACTACAGTATCCGACCAATAAGCTACGCCGGCAGGCAGCACCGGCAACAACCAGCGAAGCACAGCATAAAGACCCATTTTCACCATCAGTGCGCTCAGGATAATAGTTACAGGAGTAGGCGACTGCTCATAAGTATCTGGCTGCCAGGTATGGAATGGGAAGATCGGCATCTTAATAGCGAAGGCTATGAAGATGAGCCAGAATAGCCTTTGCTGGATGACTGGATCCAGGGACGACCCTGCGCGTGCAATATCCGCCCATGAGTAGCTGCTAAGGCCCTGGGTCTGCATAGACAAGTAGATAAGACCTGCCAGCATCATAAGGCTGCCTACAAATGTGTAGATGAAAAACTTGAAGGTGACCGCAATTCGTTTTTCACCGCCCCAACGGGAACAAAGGAAGTAAACGGGTATGAGCGCCAATTCCCAGAATACATAAAAAACCAAAGCGTCAGAAGCAAGGAACACACCCATAAGTCCGGCCTGTGACAACAACATGAAACCATAGAACGCACCCGGGCTCTCCACCTCTTTGTTGCTGTTAGATATCATTACCACCATTACTACTATGCCGGTAAGCAGGCACAGCATGCTGCTCATACCGTCTGCTGCAAGACTGAACGTTGTGCCCAGTATGGCGATCCAGTCGTGACTGTAGGTAATCGGCGCCTTATAGTTAGCCGCGCTGATATAAGCAGAGACACCTAACGTAAGCATGGAACTTATTAACGCAAGCGCCTTTGCCCCATCGCCTTTTATGGCGAAGGACATGATGCCTGTGATCAACGGAATGAGTATAAGTAATAATAAAATCATATTCTAAGTCAAAAGTTAAAAGTGAAAACCGAAAAGTTTCCCCAATTATTTTATCCAAAAAAAGCTCAGCGTAAACAACACCACAATGCCCAGCACCATAATAAAAATGTAAAAGCCTACCTGGCCGCTCTGCAGCAGTCGCAAACGGTCGCCACCCCACTTCACCGTTTTTCCCACGCCGTTCACAATGCCATCTATACCTTTTTTCTCGGCGAACTTATCAAGCAAATTAGACATACCCTCGATAGGCTTAACGATTATCGCGTCATAGATCTCATCCACATACCACTTGTTGGCAAGCACTTTTCTGAAACCTGTATAGTTTCCGTCGAACTGTTTAACAGCAAATAGTTTGCGGGTGGCAATAAATACGATCAGGAGCCCAACGACAGTAGCTATAAGCAGCGTCAGTTCTTTTGTATTCGTCATTGCATCTTCGTGTACGAACGCTGGTATTTTAGCTCCTGCCAGGAATTCGTTCAGATAATCGTGGCCATGAAACAGGTTCGGCAATTGTATCCATCCGCCAACAAGCGATAAGATCGCCAGAACGATGAGTGGAATTGTGATAGCCGCCGGAGACTCATGTAAATGATGCTCCTGGTCTTCGGTGCCACGGAAACTACCCATAAATACCAGCATAAAAAGCCGGAACATATATATCGCCGTAAGCACAGCAGCAAAAGCAGCTATGTAGAAGTAAACTTTGTTGTGCTCATAAACAGCCATCAGTATCTCATCCTTGGATACAAAGCCAGATGTGAAGGGAAAGCCGGAAATAGCGAGTACACCTATCAGGAAGGTAAAATAAGTTATGGGTAGTTTTTTCCTAAGGCCGCCCATACGGGTGATGTCCTGCTCACCGCCCATAGCGTGAATAACCGAGCCAGCTCCCAGGAACAACAGCGCCTTGAAGAACGCATGCGTCATAACATGAAAAACGCCTGTAGTATATGCGCCCACACCCAATGCGAGGAACATAAAGCCCAGCTGGCTCACGGTAGAGTAGGCAAGTACTTTCTTAATATCATTCTGGTATAACGCGATTGTTGCGGCAAGAACCGCCGTTATCAGCCCGATAGTGGCAACAAGATCCAGGGCCATTGGTGCCAGGTCGTAAAGGGCGTTGCTGCGCACGATCATATAAATACCTGCAGTAACCATGGTAGCGGCATGTATCAGCGCTGATACCGGGGTAGGTCCGGCCATCGCATCAGGCAGCCAGGTATACAATGGCACCTGGGCGCTCTTACCCATAGCGCCAATAAACAGGCAAATAGCTATCCAGTTATGGGTACTGGTAGGAACTATTGTTTGAGAGCTGTGCAGCTTGTCAAAAAATTCGTGATAGGACAGCGTATGGAAGTTGAACAGGATGAGCAACAGGCCCACCAGGAAACCAAGGTCACCAATACGGTTCATAA
>CAINOM010000170.1 GCA_903851455.1 uncultured Bacteroidota bacterium
TAACCCGTTTCCCGAATCAATACAACCACATTCCCGCTTTTTTAATATATTGGCATATATTTTGCTGTTCATCATAAACACACTTCATGAAACTAATCATTACACTCATTTCATTTATTGTTCTTGGCGCATTTGCACATCCGTCATTTGCGCAGAACACGGCACAAGAAGAATTTGGCGGATCGCTTCCGGCCCGCACTAACGATGCTGCTCATCCCTGTATCAGCAAACAGCAATATGAATTCATAGAAAAGCGCTGCGCTGAAAACATAAAGACGCTACACCTGGATAACAAAGAACAGAGAACCACTACCAGCACTACATTTAGCTGGCCCTTGGAACCTGCAAACGGACTGAACGACTGCGGTTATTACGTGATCTTCAATTATGTGGATGAAGATACGACCAGTGGCATTAAAGACTACAACTGCGGTGCCGTTACTTACGACGGCCATCGCGGAACAGATATTGGTACCGAGCCTTATCCATTCTATAAGATGGACCACAACGAGGTGAATGTAATTGCAGCAGCACCCGGCACAATCATTGAAAAATCAGATGGTTTCTTCGACCGGAATTGCGCCATGAACAGCGATACAGCCAATTACATTATTATCCAGCACACTGATGGCTCGGTTGCACTGTACTGGCACATGAAAAAATTCTCGCTTACCTCCAAAGTTGTCGGGCAGACCGTTGTTGCAGGAGAATTTCTAGGCGTGGTTGGCAGTTCGGGTGCTGCTACCGGGCCGCACCTTCATTTTGAAGTGTGGAGTACTATTTCCAGCAGTTCATTGCGGGATCCGTGGTCCGGGGCATGCAATCACTACAACCCCGCCTCCTGGTGGGCGGCGCAGAAACCATACACCGAACCCGCTGTGTTGAAAGCCCAGGTAAATATGCTGCCTGTGGTCCTTCCCGGCTGCGATACCACAGAGACACCAAATGAAGACAGCTGTTTCGCGCCCGGCGTCACGGCAAAATTCTACTTCTTCCTCCGCAACGAGACCGCTGGAGATACCGTTCATGAACGCATCATTAACCCGGATGGATCAAACTTTCTTATCTGGACACATAACAGCTTAACCAATTACCTGTATTCTTATTGGTACTTTAACCGGGTACTACCCAGCATAGCCGGCACCTACACCTATGAGACCAAATATAACGGCATTACCTGTTCCAAAAACTTCACCGTTAGTTGCGCTACACTTGGTGTACAGCCAAATGCTGATGACGAAAAGATCAGGGTATTCCCAAATCCTGCAAACACAGTGCTGGATATAGCTTTGAATGACGTAGACAATGCACCGTACTCACTGACGCTTCGAAATATTGTAGGTCAGGTGGTGTCAAAAGACATAGAAGAGATCACAACGAGGAATGGCCAAAGATCTATACCTGTAGCTGCGTTTCCAAACGGCATCTATTTTCTCGAAGTAGCATCCGGCAAAATGAGGATCGTAAAAAAGATCATCATTCAAAACTAGTTTATCTCAAATACTCCACAATTACCCCTTATGAAGCAAACCTTACTTTTCGCGTTCCTGTTACTGTTTTCTGCCATAAGCAGTCGTTCACAAACCACCCGCTGGGCCATCGACATCGGCGACTCTTCCGACATCACTATCCCCTACTCCATCTGCACCGACAGCAGGAACAACGACTTGTATGTTGCTGGTCTTTATCGCACTAACCTTACCATGTGCTCCGGTGCACTGCCCACTGTGCTTCAGCTCACACTACCCCAGGAGAACTGCAACATGATCCTCTCCAAATTCGATTCCTCCGGCAACTGTGTTTGGACTATTCCGGGGATAGCCATCAGCAACCTGCCGCCCGGCGTTCCCGGCATCAATTCCATTAAGTACAATGGCCGCGGCTATCTCTACATTGCCGGTGGCTTCACCGATACCATGGTATACGGCACCGACACCGTAAAAAGCCCCACCTGCCAGCTCGGTGATTGCAACGTAGCCTATATAATGAAACTGGACACCAGCGGCCATGTAAGCTGGGCCAAGAGTTTCGGTGGCTCCCAGAACACCAGCCCGCAGATCAACTACATGGTGGTAGCGGACGATAAGGTATTTGTTACCGGTACTTACCAGGACTCCATCAGTATGGATGGACACGTCCTTGCGGGCCCGAATGCATATTCCATACAGCCCTTCATTGCAGAGATCAACCCCAATGGTGTTTGCGTCTGGCTCAAAAGCATCGGTAGCGGAGGCTACCTCACTGCGATGCAGGCCATCGCTACCGATGGCACCGGTCTTTATGTTTCAGGTCTCTTCTCAGACAGTCTTGTCCTGCCATCTGGTACTATCTACGAGCCGGCAAGCTATGCCAGCGTATTGCTCAAGTTCGATACTTCGGGCGCCTTCAAATGGGTGTTCGGCGGCGCCAGCCAGCTCGATCGTTATTATTCCATCGCAAATATCAAGTACGATGGCGCAGGACATATCTATTGGGAAGGCGACTTCTTCGACAGCATCCGCTTCAACTCCACTACCCTGCATGTACCCGGTTATGCATCCAATGTGGTAGCCCGTTTCGATACCGCCGGCCACTTTGAGTGGGCATACACACCCGGACTGAAAATCAGCAGCCAGGCAGGCACCGTATTGTCTGCAGATAAAACAGGCTTCTACCTGATCTCTGCATTTAAGGATACTGCAACCTTCGGCAGCAGCACCTACATCTCCAATGGCCTCGGTGACATAGTACTCGCGCGTTACGACACCAACCGTACAGTGGTATGGTCAAAAAGCTTCGGTGGTACCCGCGAGGAAAACCCAACCGACCTCATCAGCAACAATGGCGTCATCTTCTACAGCGGCGAAACATTCAGCAACTACAGCATAGATGGCTTCCCGATCGTGAACCATAATTATGGCGACATGCTCCTGGCCCGTGTTTACGACCCCACAAGCGTTGATACTTCAGGAAGCACCCTCGGAGCCGGTACCGTAACGTTGCCTGCAACTACCATGTACCCGAATCCCACAACGGGCAAAATCTATATCCGATCTGGTACGGCAACCGCGACCTTACAGGTCTTTTCAATCACCGGGCAATTACAGTTGCAACAAACAAGAAACAGCGCAACGGCTACGATCGATCTTTCCAGCCTGCCATCGGGCATTTATTTACTGAAAGATATCTCCGCAGCCGGAGTTGAAACATTTAAGATTATTAAGGAATAGCATAACGACATTGCGACAAAAATAATCCCGCTCAGCCATCGTGAGCGGGATCCTAAAAACCTTTAATACTTCTAATTCATCGTGAGCGTGGTCGAACTGCGGACTTAGTTCACCAGCCCCCTGTTTTTCAACATCGGCTCTATCTTAGGGTCGCTGCCGCGGAAGTTGCGGAACATTGTTGCGAGGTCCTCGGTATTGCCGCGTGAAAGAATCATATCCCGGAAGCGCTGACCATTCTCGCGGGTCAGGCCGCCATGCTCCTTGAACCATGCATAGGCATCGTCATCCAGCATCTCTGTCCAGAGGTAAGCATAGTAACCGGCCGAGTAGCCATTGCTCCAGATATGCAGGAAGTAGCTGGAACGGTAGCGCGTAGGTACCTGTGGCAGGTCCAGGTGGGTATCGTGCAGAGCCTTCGCTTCAAATTTGTCTACGTCCTTTGCGGGGCTTCCGGCTGGTATCATATGCCATTGCATATCCAGGTCGGCAGCAGCGAGTATCTCGGTAAGCGAGTAGCCCTGGTTGAAGGTGGCTGCTTTCTTTATCTTGTCTACAAGCACCTGTGGCATTGGTTCGCCTGTCTTGTAGTGGGTGGCATAGTGTTTGAACACCTGTGGCTCAGAAGCCCAGTGCTCGTTGAACTGCGACGGGAACTCCACGAAGTCGCGCGCAGTAGCACTGCCGGATATGCTTGGGTACTGCTGGTCGGCAAAGATACCGTGCAGGCCGTGGCCAAACTCGTGGAACATAGTCGTCACATCATCAAAGCTGATCAGCGCGGGCTCTCCCTCTGCTGGCTTGGCAAAGTTGCAGATGTTATAGATAACAGGCTTAGTACCCAGCAATTTCGACTGTGTTACCATATTGTCCATCCATGCGCCGCCGTTCTTGTTATCGCGCTTGAAGTAGTCGCAGTAGAACAACGCCATAGATGAGCCATCCTTGTCGAACACCTCAAATACACGCACATCCGGGTTGTAAACGGGTAGGTCCTTGCGCTCTTTGAAAGTGATTCCGTAAAGCTGGTTAGCAGCATAGAAGATACCATTCTGCAGCACATTGTTTATCTCGAAGTAAGGTTTCACCTGGCTTTCGTCTATATCAAACTTCGCCTTGCGCACCTGCTCTGCATAAAAGTCCCAGTCCCATGGCTCCAGCTTAAAGCCCCCGTTTTGCTTATCTATCAGGTCCTGGATATCCTTTGCTTCCGCTTTCGCCTTGGCGGTAGCCGCTGGTATCAGTCGTTCGAGGAACTGTGTTACCGCCTCTGGCTTCTTCGCCATCTGGTCCTGCAGTGTCCATGCGGCATAGTTAGCGCAGCCCAGCAGCTTTGCCTTATCCGAGCGTATCACCGCCAGGCGCGATATGGTAGCGCGGGTATCATTAGAGTCGTTCCGCTCAGCACGGTTCCACGAGGCCTCAAATAGCCTGCGGCGCGTTTCGCGAACCGAAAGCGACTGCAATGCAGGCTGCTGGGTAGTATTCTGCAGCGACAGCACCCATTTGCCGGGATGCCCGGTCGCTTCTGCCTGCTTTGCTGCGGCCGCTATCTCTGCATCGCTCAGTCCGGCAAGTTCGGCTTTGTCATTGATTACCACTGCACCAGCCTTAGCCGCTGCCAGCAATTGGTTGGTATACTTGGCCATCAGCGTAGCCTCTTCCTTATTTATCTTTTTCAGCGTCTCTTTGTCCTTATCCGAGAGGTTAGCGCCAGACATTACAAACTTCTGGTAATAATACTCCACCAGCCGCTTCGACTCTGCGTCCAGCTTCAGCGTGGCACGCTTGTCATATACTGCTTTTACGCGTTTGTAGAGTTTCGTGTTCAGGAAGATCGCATCAGTATTGGCCGCAAGTTCAGCCGCCATCTCTTCAGATACAGCCTGCAGTGTAGGATTTGTATTGGCGCTGCTCACCAAGTTGAACACCCCATTCACACGGCGCAGCACCAGCCCGCTCTTTTCTATCGCCGCCAGCGTATTCTCAAAGGTCGGCGCAGCCTTGCTGTCTGCTATGGCCTGCACTTCTGCCAGCTGCTGCTTCATACCCTCGGTAAATGCCGGTTTAAAATCACCGTCCTTGATCTTAGCAAAATCTGCCGTTTGGAAAGGCAGTGTGCTCGCGTTCAGAAATGGGTTGTTTGCATCCAAAGTATTTATCGTATTTTTCATTTCCTGTCCATAAGCGATGGTAGATACCGCCATGCCAATTAAAGGTAAAAAAGATATTAATGTCATTGAGCTGTTTTAAGTTATTGTTTACGAGGGAGGCAAAGATAACATCTTAGAGAGAAATACTACTCCCCTCTATTCTACCCCCTTTGATCAGTGCCCTGTTCTATTTGACGATGAAGAGTTCATCCATCATCTGCTGGTGAAAGTGGTCGTTGATATTTCCCTTGATGTTGTTGTAGATGGCGCTGATGAGAATACTGCGAATAGCGCTGCCGATGTTCAGCAATACAACAGAGCCGGTTACAAAGACGCCTATGCCCAACCCCTCATTGATAGAAGAAACAGCCGCCGCCGCGATACCGACAACAAAGAATGCGAGCAGCCCTATCAGTCCGATGCTGAAATTCGCCCCGATTCCCTCGCCCCACTTTTCTTGCATCATTGCCGCAGAGCGCTTCAACGAATCTACAGGCCCAAGGCTTTCATAAGCAATAACCGGGATCACAAAAAATGTAGATACGCTCCATGCAATGCCAGTAATGCCAATGATTATCTTACCCAGCCATCCCACATTGTCCTGTACGATGCGGAGAATAGTGCCCACCGTTGCTGCGAAGACCGCCCACGAAAATATGGCCTTTACACGACCGGCGCTAAACCGCAAACCCGCAGACACACTCACTTCCGCTCCTTCAAAATAAAGTCTCGAACAATGCATCAGCGCCATATTGAAAAACACCACGATAAAGTAGTTAACAATATAGAAAAGGAATATGACCAGGTAGGCCCCGAAATTGCCGATTTGCAATACACTGGGATCCCATCCCGCACCCGCCAGCAGCATCGTGACAAACGAACCCATGACCAACAACAATGACAAGGCCGACAGTATCGGAAACACAATGAGCTCTTTGTGCGCTTTCAGCACTTTCATGCTGGTTTTGGCCACGGTCCAGCCATTAGAAAAACGTGTGGAGAAGGACATAAAACTATTTTAGGGTGATGACGTAATAAATGTAAAAAAATGTTCTGATACCCCCCGACTATTCATTAATTATTTATAAAAATTTACTTTAGCACAAACATATTACCATGGGACGATTAGTAATTGTTGCCTACAGGCCAAAACCCGGGAAAGACAGTGCGCTTCATGAACTCACGAAAACGCACTACCCGATACTCAAACAGCTAGACCTTGTAACAGACAGGATACCGACGATCATGCTGGCAAAAGACGGCACAGTGGTAGAGGTATTTGAGTGGGTATCAACGGAAGCAATACAGCAGGCGCACAAGCATCCCGAGGTGCTGAAGATGTGGGCCGCCTATGCCGAAGCCTGCGACTACATACCGCTCAACCAGCTTGAGGAGTCTGCCAATATGTTCGCCGACTTCACCCCGTTTTAATACTAAATAGTCTTTAAAAATACTCGTCGCAAATAGACGATAGTTGAGACCCAATTGAGCCTATGATGGCGCCTTAAGGCTGTCGTAGACACGAATCCTGTAGTCCGACCCATAGCACTAAGCCGATACGATTGAATAGCTTAATAGCAGCAAGGATAGGCAGAATTTCAGCGCCATACAGCTGATAGATGCTGTGAGACAACAGCGTAGAGCTATGTTTTGGCCGGCGGAGCCTTTGGCCAAAACTCGCCTTTTTCTTTGTTACTTTCTTTTTTGGCGAAGCAAAAAGAAAGTAAGGTAACGAGGGCAGGAAATGAGAATTTCGTTTAATGTGCCTTCAATGTCTGTGGCATAACACACGACCTTTGCGAGACACCCCTAAACAACAAGCAAGCCCCGCCCGATAGGTATCGGGACAGGGCTATATCGTTTTTAAAGAGCGTGATTAGAAGCCTTTTGTGGCTACTCCGTCTTTTATAGCTTGCAGTGCTTTGGCTTCGCTCATTATAGCGGCCATCTTGTTTCCTTTGCCGTCATGACCACCAGCCATATAACCACCCTTAGCTGTTTTTGTGATCACTGCGTCCTGCATAGGAACATTTTTTTCCTTTGTCTTAAGGCAATAAGCCTTGATCATTTTTGAAGTGTCCATGTGTTATTTTTTTTAATTGTTAGGAGTATTGGTGTTTAAGTTGACACAATCTAATAATTTTTTCATGAAAAGTGTATATCAGTAGCCAACAAATTTTAATTAGCAGTTTCATTTTTTTCACTGCCGGCGGCCTAAACATACACAATAAGCACTATATATAACCCTAAAAGGCATTATCAGATCACAAAATACGTAGAGACGTTGCACCGCAACGTCTCCATAGAATAATTGTATTTGCATAACTCATTCGACCTCACCCTCTCCCTGGGAGAGGGCCGGGGAGAGGCTTCTTAATTCGCATTCACCGCCTTCTGCACCAGGTCAGCAGCCTCGCTCAGCAATATAGCCGACTGCACCTTCAGTCCAGAATTTACGATCAGGTCTTTGGCTACCTCAGCATTGGTGCCCTGAAGGCGTACAATGATCGGTATGTTTATGTTGCCCAAGTTCTTATAAGCTTCAATAACACCTGCCGCTACCCTGTCGCAACGAACGATACCACCGAAGATATTGATGAGTATCGCCTTTACGTGCGGGTCCTTCATGATGATACGGAAACCAGCCTCTACTGTCTGTGCGTTAGCGCTGCCGCCCACGTCCAGGAAGTTAGCAGGCTCACCGCCCGCCAGCTTTATCATATCCATGGTAGCCATGGCCAGGCCTGCGCCATTCACCATGCAGCCCACATTACCGTCCAGCTTCACATAGTTCAGGTTGTATTCGCCAGCCTCAACTTCCGTTGGGTCTTCTTCGCTCTTATCGCGCATATCCAGCAGATCCGGGTGGCGCATCAGTGCGTTATCATCCAGGTTCATCTTGCAGTCTACCGCCAGTATCTTATCATCAGCGCTTTTGAACAATGGGTTGATCTCCAGCATAGAGCAGTCGAGACCCACATAAGCGTTATAGAGATTACCTACAAACTTCACCATGTTCTTGAACGCAGTACCGCTCAGCCCCAGGTTGAACGCGATCTTGCGCGCCTGGAACGGTTGCAACGGAAAGCCCGGCTGCACCCACTCCTTATAGATAAGCTCTGGTGTATCATGCGCTACGGTCTCTATGTCCATACCACCCTGTGTGCTGTACATGATCACGTTCTGCTTCTTAGCGCGGTCCAGCAGCACAGACATATAAAACTCCTTGCGCTCACTTGGCCCGTCGTAATACATATCCTGGGCTATGAGTATCTTATTTACTTTCTTACCAGCGGGACCAGTCTGTACGGTCACCAGCGTATGGCCCAGTATGTTCTTGGCTACGCGCTCCACATCTTCTGCGCTCTTCACCACCTGTACCCCACTCTGCTCGGGCACCTCTATCATGCGGCCCTTGCCGCGGCCACCGGCATGTATCTGCGCCTTGATCACGGCAAACTTTGTTCCGTTCTCCGCTGCCATGGTCTTATATGCGTTCACCGCATCATCAACTTTAGATACGGCTATGCCTTCCTGTACAGGAACTTTATAGTGCTTCAGTAGTTCTTTAGCCTGGTATTCGTGCAAGTTCA
>CAINOM010000171.1 GCA_903851455.1 uncultured Bacteroidota bacterium
GCTCGCCATAATATAAAGAAAATTTATAATCGTTTAAAAACTGTGAGGGAGGGCTATTTTTAAAAATTGATAATGTATGTAGATTAGCTTGTATTGCCCCCCATCCGTCGTGAGACCATTCGTATAAAAGATCCATATCCGACTTGTTGAGGTTTTTTATATTACTAATTTGGTCTTTTAAATTCATCATTAAATAAATATGATATTCAATAAAAAGTTCATTGATTAAAATAGCCAACAAATACCAACATATCTAGTACCAGTACCAAATCAACTCTTATGCTGCATTATTAATCAATTAATAACATTCACTTTGATGCGGCCTCCGAAACGACGTTACCACAGGGCAATCCATACGCTGAGTATTCGGGCTAAACCCCTGTTGTCCGCATAGCTGATCAGTTGCCGACTTAGGCATCTCGAACGCCAACGAGAGAAGGAGGAAGACAATATTATTTATGTCTAAAGTTCGTAGAGAGCCGATTTCGAACGAGAGGAGGTCCCCATGTTCTGCGACAATCGTTGTGTTATTCAAACAACAAGGCATTTAAGCGGTACCTTCATACAACAATCATAGACAATTAAAACACATTAAGGTATCCCGAGTTCGACGTGCGCCATGAAAAGGTGGCGCTTTTCCAGTGGGTGCGAACCCCACCCGGCGCGATTTGCTCCAGCCGGAAGTAATCGGAGCAGTCATGGAGGTAACGAAATGGCTGAAGCCTTCGGTGTAGAGGGTCATTAAGTGACTTGGCGAGCATGCAGGCCGTAATGTGAGTGAACGCTGAGCAAGCCTCGAAAAGGGTGATGTACAGGATGACCTGCCAGTCGATGCGGGGAAATCTGATACTGCTAAAGGTTAAGGGCAAAGAGTATCTTTAGTGGCTGTACCGGGGTATTGGCGACGGCATGTATGAAAGAGGAAGAGCGCGCGCAACATGGGAAGTCCTGGGTCGTGGGGAAGAAGGAAATCCCCAACAGGTGGCTGGTGACAGCCAGACCTGGCGGCCTAGGATGGCGGAGGGGCCCGTAGTACTGACGAAGCCGGGTAATGCCGGTGGAGGGAAGGGGCCCTAGTTCAAAGACGATGTAATAAGTAGGAAGGCCAGGAGATTGGGAAACCTATCAACTCCACTAAGTGTGCAGAAACTGCAGATGGCATTACATGCGAAAGCGAAGGCTGAACCTGGGTATCGCTTTTATGCGCTGTATGACAAGCTGTATCGAGCAGACGTGCTGATGCACGCCTATGAACGCTGTCGCGCCAATAAGGGCGCAGCGGGAGTGGACGGTATCACCTTCGAGGCGATAGAGCAGTATGGCGTGTCGAAGTGGCTTGGGGAACTGGCGCAAGCTCTCAGGCAGGAGGAGTACGCTCCAGAGGCGATCAGACGTGTTTACATTCCAAAGCCAAACGGAAAGCTTCGCCCCTTAGGCATTTCGACTCTCAGGGATCGAGTATGTATGATGGCGGCGGTTCTGTTATTAGAGCCGATTTTCGAAGCGGACCTACCGGCACAACAGTATGCTTACAGAGCGGGACGCAGTGCGCATGATGCACTTGCCGAGGTTAAAGTTGGGTTAGACAGAGGATACTCAGAGGTCGTTGATGCCGATTTATCGGCATACTTCGACACTATCCCACATCGTGAACTCAAGCTCTGTGTGGCTCGACGGGTGGTTGATCGGCGGGTGTTACACCTGATCAGCCTTTGGTTGGGTTGCGCGGTGCAAGAGAACGATAAACGTGGACGAAAGACGCGTACAACGCTCAATCGGGACACGGGGAGAGGGATTCCACAGGGCGCACCAATCAGTCCATTGTTATCAAACCTTTATATGCGCCGCTTCATTCTGGGGTGGCAGCAATGGAAGGCGAGCAGACAACTGGGTGCGAGGATTGTGACCTACGCGGATGATCTGGTGATTTTATGCAAACCCGGCACGGCAAATCAAGCTTTGATGGCCATGCGGACATTGATCACTCGGCTTAAGCTGAGCGTCAATGAGGAAAAGACACGAACTTGTGATGCCTCGAAAGAGTATTTTGACTTCCTAGGGTACAGTTTTGGGTGCTATTACTCTAAACGGACAGGGCGAGCCTATTACGGTCTCAAACCCTCGAAGAAGAGTATGCGAAAACTGGTCGAAAGGCTGCGTGATCTCACGGACCCGAGGCTGACGTGGCTTGATGCCGCAACCGAGGTACAAACAATCAATCGTGTGCTCAACGGCTGGGCAAATTACTTTTGCCTTGGTACGGTCGCTGACGCATATCGAGCGATTGAAATGTATTGCACGTCGCGGCTGCGCCGGTGGTTACTGAAGAAACACAAGTCGCGAAGAAATGGGATGCTCGCATATTCCTACGAGTATCTATTCCAGACTCTAGGTCTGGTTAGCATGACGAGGCGACGCAGTTACCAGCCGTGGGCGAAGGTATGAGTTCTTTGTCCGAGAGCCCGGTGCCTGAAATAGGCACGCCGGGTTCGATGAGAGGGGTGTGGAAACGGGGTTTGCGACATGTGCAACAAAAGGCACCGAATCGTAGCTACGATGCGGCTGACAGAAACTGCTACATGTCGGAGCTACCGCGCCACACCTCGACTCTACACCAAATCACATTTTTTACAGTTTTGCCTTATTCGATGTCAATAAAATCAAGCACTTAGCATAATCAGTTTAAATTTTATGTAGTGGCAATTTTATACATTATAAGTAATGGCAATAATTGTTGAAATTATTTGTACTTGTTGCTACACTTTCCACATGTTCACCAAACTTACCCGCTCAGGCGGACACACCTACGTGCAACTGGTCGAGTCGTATCGCGATGAGACCGGGCGACCCCGTCAACGCCACCAGTGCGCTGGACAGCGAAACCGAGGCTGCGGTCATGCAAGCCATTGAAAGCCTGGGCCGTGAGCTCACTATCGTGCTGATTGCCCATCGACTCACCACGCCGCAAGGCTGCGACA
>CAINOM010000172.1 GCA_903851455.1 uncultured Bacteroidota bacterium
AGCTCAGTTGGTTAGAGCATCAGATTGTGGTTCTGAGGGTCGCGGGTTCGACCCCCGTCATCCTCCCCAAATTAATAACAAAAAGTGTCCTGAAATTTGGGACACTTTTTTCATTATCTTCAACTTGGTATTCGTATATTTGTTTATTGTTTTATAATTAAATTTTACTAAAATGAGCTTAGAAGTAACAGGAAAACTACTTGTAAAGTATGACACACAGCAGGTGAGTGAGAAATTCAAAAAGCGCGAATTCGTGCTTGAACTGGCAGAGGAGATCAACGGCAACATTTATACCAACTTCGCTAAAATGCAACTGGTGCAGAATAAGTGCGATATCATAGACCGCTTTAAAGAAGGAGACCAGGTGAGAGTGAGTTTTAATATAAAGGGCAACAAATGGGAGCGTGACGGAAAGGTAAATTATATAACTAACCTGGATGCATGGCGCGTAGAAGCTGCATCGGCAGCACCGGGCAATGGCGGCGGCGGCCAGCCAGCTCCGGCTTACAATAACAACGGCGGCAACAGCAGCCAGGGCGGCGGTAACTATAATGCGGCGCCTAACTTCAATCCATCGCCGGAAACAATTGACGATCTTCCATTCTAAATTACAAACGAAACAAAGCAGGCCTCATGGCCTGCTTTCTCTTTAAAGCATTTTCTATGCACCGCTATTCGCGTATTACTATTGTATTATTACTTGCAGTTATCTTACTTGGCGCATGCAGCAAGCAGCCCGACCATGCACGCTACATTCCCAAGGACGCGGTGGCAGTAGCCGGGATAAACCTGAAGGCACTGGGTAAGAAAATAGCCTGGAACATGATCACAGGCAGTAAGCTTTTTAAAGATATGCAAAGCCGTATCCCCGAAAAAAGCACTAAGGACGCTATGGAGGGCATAGAAAAAGCCGGAATAGACCTCGCTAACACACTCTACGTATATGTGAAGCCAGACACTCGTTTTAAAGGCGGCAACCGCATTACCGGGCTGGTACCGTTATCTGATGCCGGCCAATGGGAAGCATATGTGAAGAGAGTATTTCCACATGCTGAAATAAAGCAGAATGGCGGCCATAAGGAAACAAGCCTTGGCCGCGATATGTTCGTAGGCTGGAACAGCAATGTGCTGGTGATCATCAATGTGATGTCTGCGCCTATCGATTACAATGACCTCATGGAAGGACGTGGTGCACAGTCTGGCGACAACCCAATGGAGGATATGGCCAGCCTTTCTGCCGAAATGAATGTGGCTTTTAATGTAACACAGGATAATTCATTAGTAACTAACGGGCGTTTTACAGCCCTTGAAGCGGAAGGACACGACGTAACGTTCTGGCTCAATTATGGCCAGCTGATGTCTCAGTATGGCAGTGATATGTCCGACAGAATGGGTGGCGTTTCCTTGTCGGGAGCGCTCTGGAAAGATGCTGCATTCACATCAGGCTTTGATTTCAGGAAAGGAAAGATAACCGGGGACATGCGCTACTATATGCCTGATTCGATGAAGTCGATCGGCACTGAGTTCGGCGCTACCAATATAGATAAAGACATGCTGGGCCGCCTGCCAGGCCAGAATATGGATATGCTGGTAGCTATGCATATTGCGCCAAAAGGCATAAAAGACATTCTTGAGAAAATGGGCATGCTGGGCCTCGCAAATACAGCCCTTGCCCAGCAAAACATGAATGTAGACGATATCCTGGATGCCTTTACAGGTGATATGAGTTTCGTGATCAACGATTTCAGCCTGCACACCGAGACAGTAACGGACAGCTTTATGGGCCAGGCCGTGACACACCAAAACCAGAAACCTACGCTCAGCATGAGCTATGTGATGAAAATAGGCAAGAAAGACAAATTTCAAAAATTACTGGGCATGGCCAAAGAAAACGGCCTGCAGGCAATGGGTAATGGCTTTGTGATACCCATAGACGAAAAAGATTCGGTATACCTGTTGACAGATGACCAATATGCCGTAGTGTCTAATAAAAACGCCTATGCAACCGGCTTCCTGCAGGGCAATTTCAAATCTCAGAAAATGCCGGACGCGGCCGCCCAGGTGACCGGGCACCCATGGGCCGTATACCTGGACATGCAACTGTTGCTTAAGAACATAGATGCTGGCATCAATCACTCCGCTCACGACTCGGTAATGCTGGTGGAGAGCAAAAAACTGCTGAACAACATATCGCTGAGTGGTGGTGAATTTAAAAACAGCGCTTTTGAGTACCATTTGGACATTAACTTCACCAATACCGACGAGAACAGTATCATAGAGCTGATGGACTATGGCATGAAGATGAATGAAGCAGATAAAATAGCGCATTAAGTGATAAGTGGATAGGTTAAACG
>CAINOM010000173.1 GCA_903851455.1 uncultured Bacteroidota bacterium
CATCCATGTAGTGGGTTGTGATCACGACTGTGGCGCCACGCTCGCGGAGCTGCTTTATCAGTTCCCATAGATTGCGGCGTGCCTGAGGGTCCAGTCCCGTTGTTGGCTCATCGAGAAATATTATTTTCGGCTCGTTGATCAGCGTAGTGGCTATGGAGAACCGTTGCTTCTGTCCGCCTGAAAGTTCTTTGAATTTGTTTTTTGCTTTCTCCCGCAGGTTCACTGTATCCAGCAACGCCATTGGGTCTATGTCCTTGTTGTACAGGCCGGAGAAAAGCTCAATGATCTGTTTCAGGTTCAGGTTAGGATAATAACCTGCTGCCTGCAGCTGCACCCCAATAACATTTTTTATAGCCTGTGGTTCTGTATCCAGGTTCTTACCGTCCACGGTCACGTCTCCTGATGTTTTCTGGCGGAGTGTTTCCAATATCTCGAGCGTGGTTGTTTTACCGGCGCCATTAGGCCCCAGCAGCCCGAATATCTCCCCTTCCATCACCTCAAAACTAATCCCTTTCACGGCTTCAAAATCGCCGTACTTCTTCACCAGATTATTGACTTTAATTATTGCGTTGCTCAAAGTAAAAAGATTAAAAAACAGATAATAGTGCGCAAGTTACAGAATGAGGTTATGCAAACGAAAAACACTTTTCGGGGTACTCGGTAGCATGGCGGAAGACGAGGTTGCGGATATAGTCGTTATCCTGCAGGGGCTCCATGTTCTTTTGCAACGTCTCCAGGCTTTTAAGTTGCTGCTTCTTATCGTTGATGTAGCCCATGCCATAGAGATTGCCCTCCATTACCAGTATACAGCTGTTCTCATTGTCGTCAATACCCTTGTCTATAAGTGCAAAGGTGGGCAGGTGTTTTCGCATCCAGTTGATGGCATCTGTAACTTTCTTGTTGTAGACTTCCGGCGGCGGATGCGGTTCACAACCACAATCCGCACCTGTAGCAACATTGCACAACCGGGGACACAGCCCATACTCTTCTATCAGCTCGCGCAGGCGCACATAGCCCTCCGTAATGGTGTTAAACGTATAAATAGGTTTGTGGCTTCGCCTTATCTTTTCTACGGTAAAGCGGGTGTAGCCCTGCATGTCCTCGTAGGTAAACAAACCAAACTTTGGCAAGAAGCCGCGCTGGCTCCGATTATGAATAGGCCACAACCTGCGTATCTCGGCACTTTCGAGTATATGCGCCATCAGTTCGGTTGCACATTCTTTGTAGGTGATGCGATGCGTCTCTCTTAAAAAATCCTGCTTCTGGCGATTGGTCTTATTATTGGAGAAGTGGCTCTTTACACGCCTGCGAATGTTCTTTGCCTTGCCTATATAGATAGCTTTACCGGCAGCATTGTAGAAATAATATACTCCGGCAGATGATGGCAGCTCTTCGAGGTTTTCTACTGGCAGATGCGGCGGCAGGTATTGTTCGCTGTTCCTTCCCTTCAGCATTCCCTGTATTACCCCTTCGCTGTCCTTTGCAATGATCATGGCCAGCAGATCGGCGGTAGCAAGGGCATCGCCGCCTGCGCGGTGGTGCTCGCCGTGATTTATGCCCAGCGTATTTGTCAATTTACTGAGGCTGTAGCCATTAAGGCCGGGCAGTACTTTTCTTGCCAGGCGCACGGTGCACAGCTTCTTGGTCTCCAGGTCATAGCCCGCGCTTTTTAAATGATGTTTTACAAACGAGTAGTCGAAGTTCACGTTGTGCGCCACAAATATCTTGTCCTGCAGCAACTCGTATACCTGGCCGGCAATTTCTTCGAATGAGGGGGCATTGGCCACCATGTTGTTATCTATGCCCGTAAGCCTTTGTATGAAGTATGGTATGGGCGTATGCGGATTGACGAGGCTCTGGTAAAAATTGAGCACCGAGGTGCCATCGTGAATTACAATTCCTATTTCCGTTATGCCGTTTCCTGCAGGCGGACCCCGGCG
>CAINOM010000174.1 GCA_903851455.1 uncultured Bacteroidota bacterium
CGGCGTTTGGACGCGCGCTGGTGGTTGAGCCTTATCTGGCCAGCGTGGTGCTGGGTGGCCTGACGGTCGCGCGCGCCGGGTCGGCTGCGCAGCGCGCGCTGTTGCTGCCGGGCGTCATGGCCGGCACGACGCGGCTGGCTCTGGCGGCGGCCGAGCCGCATAACGGTTACGACCTGTGTGACGTGCGTTGTAGCGCCCGTGCCGATGGCGCCGGTTTTGTGCTCAACGGCAGCAAGAGCGTGGTGCTCGGCGCCGCGGCTGCCGATCTGCTGGTGGTCAGCGCCCGCACCAGCGGGCAGGGCGATGAGCGCGCCGGCCTGTCGCTGTTTCTGGTGGCGCGTGATGCGCCCGGTGTGGTGCTGAGGTCGTATGCAACCATCGATGGCCGGCGGGCTGCCGAGGTGCAATTGACCGATATGTGTGTTGGTCCGGAAGCGGTTCTTGGCCTGTTGGGTGAAGCGGCCGCGCATCTGGATGCCGCGAAACTGATGGGCAGCATCGTGGTGCTTGGCGAAGCGGTCGGCTGCCTCGAAGGCGCGGTCGCGACCACTGCGTCATACCTCAACAACCGCGAGCAGTTTGGTCAGAAGCTGGCCAAATTCCAGGCGCTGCGCCATCGTGTTGCCGACATGTATGTGGCCAAGGAAGAGACACGTGCTCTGTGCCTGCTGGCCGCGCAGCGCGTGGCCAGCGGCAGCGCCCGCGCCGCTGAAGCGGTGGCCGCCGCCAAGGCCTGGATCGGCCAGGCCGGCCGGCAGGTCGCGGAGGATGCCGTGCAACTGCACGGTGCCATCGCCATTACCGACGAGTATGTTGCCGGACATTATCTGAAACGCCTGATCGCCCTCGACCGCATGTTTGGCGACGAGCGCATGAATGACAGCGACCGCAAGGTGGGCTATTATTTCCCTTACAAGAAGAAAGCAAAAGAAGTAGTGGTGCTCGATATCCCGGAAGGGTACAAGGTAACACACCTGCCCCCTGCTGCACATGGCGGGCTGGAGGGTGTATGGAGCTATACCATTTCTTACAAGGCAGACAAGAAAACGATAACGCTGACCAAGGAATACGAACTGCAGTCCCTTTCATTGAGCCCGCAGCAATTCGCAAATAACAACAAGATCATTGACGAGCTTAACCACGAATACAAAGAATCGGTTGTGCTCACAGCTAAGAAATAATACAGCGACTTAGATGGTAGCCTATCAGGTTGTTATTAACCAGAAAAAATATTCAGATGAAAAAGCTTGCTTCATTTATTTTCATGTTCTCTGTTGCCGCACTTAGTGTCTCCGCGCAGCGATACACTAACGCCAGGCCGGTGGAGGAAGAATGGTCTTCCAAACCTGTGTTTCACCCAGTGCCGCGCGAGTTTGCCAACGAGTTTGCATACGTGATCCTCAACGACATATCTATCGACAACAGGGTTGATGGCAAGGATCTCAATAGCTATATTAATCTCCATCGCATAGTGAAAGTGCTGGATGACCGCGGGATAGAAAATTTTAAGACACTGGACCTGCCGGTTTATTTTGGCACAAGGGTGCCGCTGGTAAGGGCCCGCGTGATACTGCCCGATGGCAAAACAAGAGAGATAGCCAAAGACATGATACTGGTGACCCGCAACGCTCATGGCTACTGGTCCATTATTATCGCGCTTGAAGGCATGCAGAAAAATACGGAAATAGAATACCTCATCAAAGAGATACACACTGCTTCTAATTTCGTGACGATACCATTCCAGGAAATGATACCGGTAGTAGAGAGTCACTTCAGTATGTCTTACCCTAAGAATTATTTCTACGAAGAGAAGGGATACAACGGCGTACCGGATATCAAGGACACGCTCTTAAAGAACAGGCGTCGTATGGCCATATCGCTGTATGACATACCGAAACTTCGCCCGGAGCCTTCCAGCTTCTACGATCTCTATACCATGCGCGCAGAGCTCAGGCTGGACCACTACTTTGAAGAAAATGCAACCAACAGCATTGTAGAATTTAAATGGGATGACCTTGGCAGGAAATTCTATGACAACTACTACAAGATCACCGATAAAGAGAAAGCTGCCGTAAACGAGTATCTGTCTGAACTTGGTGTTCGCCCTAACGGGAATGCATACGAGAACATGAAGAAGATAGAGAACGGAATAAAGACTACGATATCCGAATATGCTTACATAGACTACGATGACTCACGCGAAGTACTGGCGACAAAGCATATACGCAATATCTCTGTTTATGACGTTTCTTACGACCAGACCAAGAACCCGCTTGACAGCATCATCGCAAAGCGTTCTGCTACCTCCAACGGCATCATAAAGCTGTTCGTTGCCTGCTTCACACAGGCCGGCGTTGATTTTGAATTTGGCCTTGCAGGCGACAGGCATGAACACGTATTCGATTCCAAATTTGTAAACTGGAATAACCTCGACGAACCACTGTTCTACTTCCCCGATTTTAAGAAATTCCTCGACCCGGTAAGGAAGCTTTACCGCTACCCTGTAGTACCTGAATGGGTACTCAACAACAAGGGTGTTTTCTGCTCCATACCACCCAACGGCTTCGTGACCGGCGACCTGATAAAGTACCGGAAAATAACACCGATGTCTGAAAAGGAAACGCAGAGCAACATAGCGGCTGCAGTGTCCTTTACAAAGGACATGGATGCTCTTGTTGATGTTTCTTACTCATATACCGGCTACGCTTCTGCCAACCTGAGGGAAGAACTGGCCACGATGACTAAAGAAAAACAAAAAGACCTGGTGAGGGATATGGTGTCGTTCGTGCGTAAGCCGGAGGATATTGAAAAGTATACGATCTCAAACGAAACGCCTGACAACTTCTACAAGAACAAGCCACTGGAGATCACTGCCACAGTGAATACCTCAGCACTCACTGAAGACGCAGGTAAGAATTACTTATTCAGTATAGGCAAAATAATAGGCAAGCAACAGCAACTGTATAACGAGGACGAGCGCCGGCTCCCGGTAGACCTCGACTACCCGCATACCATGACGCGCACCATAACGCTTAATCTGCCGGTAGGTTGCAAAGTGCTTAACCCGGAAGTGCTGCGCATGCAGGCCGAATATGTGAACCGCGAAGTGAAACCGGTGATCGGATTTAAATCTGACTATACGCTCATAGCTGACAAGAAGAAAGGCGACAAACTGGTGATCACCGTTACTGAATTCTACACCCAATTGCATTTCTCGCCTGAGTACTACGAAAGGTATCGTGAGATCGTAAATAAGGCAGCTGACTTCAGCAAAGTAGCTTTATTGATCTCTAAGAAGGATGAAAAGCGAGAGCACCGGATAACTAAGAAATAGTAGCTTCCCATTTACGAAGGATAGGCAGAGACGCAATGTATTGCGTCTCTGCTCATTTAAGAACGCCTACAAAGTTTTGCTGCTATCTCGGTATTTACTTCCCCAATAAAAAGGGGCAATCTTTACAGTACCGGAATGCTAAAAGCGGATCACTTTACAATGATGTCTTCCACTACCTTTTCCTCAAAGTATTCATTAAGGCGCGCGATCAGCTGCTCCTTGCCCAGCAGCAGTTCCTGCTTCAGCGGCGCAACATCGGTATAGATGGTTAGCGTTTTCCCATACAGGGCTATGCTGCGGGTATAGCGGGAAATAGTTTTGCCCACAATGGTTTCCCACTCATCGCGCATGCGCAGTTCCGTCACTTTTGGTTTCCAGTGCGATTTCTCCAGGAGCTGCTTCAATGCCTCGGCCATGCTGTATGAACCCATAGGACAAAGTTATTGATAGCGCGTCAAACCACCCGTTTTTAAAACGAAAAAACAGGGAATCATTTTCACATCAAGGCTATGTTCCATTTATTTTTTTACCGGCTTGGGCGCCTGCGCACCACCGATCTTCGTAAGTATAAAATAACTGGTGGGCACGGGTACGATCAGCGTTTCCGGCTTGCCGACCGATCTCAATTCATTCCTGCTCAGCGTTTGTTGATGTTCGCTGGGAAAGTCAGTGCCTGACATCTTGTAGCCATACGGCCTGAAAAAATCGTCCAGCACTTTTGCAAAATCGCTCTTATCAAGAACGGACGCGGCCAGTAGCCGGTCATACCGTATCTCTACCAGTTCGTTGCCGTCAAATAAAGTATCGGCAACCTTCAGGTTCGGCGTCTTTTTCAGGTACTCATTCCATTGAGGGGACGCAGCATAGACATCCGCCAGCTTTGCTGCTACATCGCGATAAGGAGCCATGCTGCACGCGAAACGGTAAAAATTATAGCTCTTTTTCAATTTCAGTGCAGCATCAAGCATCGCCTTTACGTGCGTGAGCTCATTACTAAAATTCAGGTATAGCGTATCCGGATCAACACCATAGTCGCCACTGTTCGGTTCGTAAACAATAATGTTACACTTGCCCCTTGACTGCTCATAGGCATTGTAAATGCTCAGGCTCCTGGATATGGTTGCGGCTTTTTCTTTCACAACCACGATATGGTCTGTTGTGTCAACGGTTATCTGTCCGTAGGTGTCGACTGAGACCAGCAAAAAAAGCAACGCCATTACCGCCTTCATAATCTTCAATATCGTGATTTTAGAATGCAAATTTAGCTCAATACCCGGAGGTGGATATTATTTGCAGATGACCACATACATGGTTTTGCACTTCTTTCCTTCGTCATGCAGCTGCACGTTCACCACACCTACGCCACCCTTTTTGAAAGTAGCAGTACCATCCAGCAACCCCCTGGTATAGCTGCCCACATTTTCTTTCCGGTATCGTGATATCTCCGTAGCATCCTTCTCATTCGTATTATCGAAAACGCGTGCTGTCACTATAAATGGCTTCGCAGCATCATCACCCGCCCCTTCCAGTACCATCACGCGGATGGTATAGGTCTGCGCCTCTGCATCAAAATTGAAAAAATAATTACCGCAGTCTGATGGAAAAGTCTTCACAACAGTCACGCCTCTCTTCTTCATTTCCCGCACATCGTTTTCGCATTGCTCGGTAAAGGCAGCAACAGGATCTATTGATTTGGTAGTGATCGAAGAAATAGCACCTCTTGTAAGATCATACTCACGCGGATTCTTTCCTTCCTTTGTATCTGCTACGGTCACGTGCACGATGGTGCCTACCTCACCTCTTATCATACCTACGACCTCAACCAGGGTTTTATCCAGGCAGCTTGTGCCGTTTACTTTTATGATATAGTCAGTAGCTTTCAGATGCTGGTCTGCCGCAGACCCGGCCACGAGGCCCGATACCATGGGCATGGTGTGCCCACCGGTAGTATCCATTAAGAGCTGTGCGCCTATACCGCCAACGTTCTGGGCAAGTAGCGGGCTCTGCGAAATGCAGAAATAAAGAATAAAGAAAAAGATTGCTTTTTTCATGAGGTAAAAATAAGGGATGTAGCGATACCGTTCTGAAAAAGCTGCAATTCCCATTTTTTGGGAAATCCAGATAATTACCTATTTTTGGTAAAATTTTGCTCTTGGATGATTATCCGGTTCAACAATTCTTACTTGCAAAAACTATTTGAGAACAAACCTTTAACCGGGAAACCTCAATACGCGCACGACGTTATTCAAAAATTCAAGAAAACCATTCTGAAATTACAATACGCGGATAACATCAGAGAATTACGGAAATTTAAAGGTCTGAATTTTGAAGCGCTAAAAGGTAATTTGTAGGGATATCA
>CAINOM010000175.1 GCA_903851455.1 uncultured Bacteroidota bacterium
CGGCAAGCCGGCAGCTATGCTGTCCGCAAAACATGCCATTACCAGTGTCAATTGTAGTTAGTTCTTTACCTTTTTTATAGATCTTTCCATATACTTCAGTCACTTTTCCTTCAGGATATTTCACTTTCACAATACGGTCCAGGTTTTTAAAGCTCACGTAGACAGCTTTATTTTTTTCATCGAAATAGAAACCGTTCTCGTGAACATCCCGTATGCTAACCGGTCTTTTCCGGTAGTATATATCTGATTGTTTAAAATAGTCGGAAGATCTCCATGACCAGACCACGTTGTTATTTTCATCGTACTCTATTACTGTGCCGAAAGATATTTTATCTCTGCGGTCTTTATCATTCCGACGTATGTTGTCTGCTGGGAGAAGAACAAAATTACTGTCGCCGGTAACAGATTTGCCGGCGCTACGCAGATCCTCGTTTCCCATGGCCATATAATGACCATTCGCAAGCCTTGTAAATTCATGATGGAAAAACTCGACACTGTCATTTGCAAAAGCGGCCCCTTTGGGCATTTTCCATAGCACATCGCCATCGTAATTTATTTCATATACTCCTTTATGAGTGACGAGGGTAATAGTGCCCTCTGGCGTCAGTTTCAGGTCGCGGGCGTGGATCTCTTCGTTGCTCAGGGAATCAATGTTGGGCAGGAACCAGACAGGATTCCCCTGCATATCATAAAGCGCGCGGGTGCCGTCTACAAATACATAGGCATTTTTATAAGTCTGTGCACTTTTCACAACACGCAGGCGAAAATTGAGCGTATCTGCTTCGGGGATAATGCCGGTGCTGAAATGGTACAGTTGGCTGTGGCTTTCCTTTTTCGCATCCGCGCAATAGACTACGCGCCAGGTGTAGTTCTTTCCAAATGAAGGAACTTCACCAATGACCTTGTTTGCATGTGTATTAAGGCGGCTGAATGTTTCCTTTTCGAAAATTACGTCTGACGATAAATATCCCCTGGCTATTTCTATGCGGTAGCTTTTTGCGTCAGAACGAGGCGGGAAAGAAAAGCCGATGTTCCGGTGACATAATTGCTTGCCTTCTCCCGGAAATATCTGCGCAATTCCTTGATTAAACGTAATTGATAACAACAATACAAACAATACCTTATTCATGATTCGGGTTGTTATAGGCTGTTATTAATTATAAGTTAATAATATTTATTTCAAATAAATATTTGTACAGCATTTACCACGAAAGTATAGTTAATACTATAACCTTTAATAAACTACAAATATAAGATTTGTTTTTTATTTTCGAAACGCAGGGCCTTTGATTGGCAGGAAATCACCCCGACCGGGGGAGAATTGCAAGGCAGAAATTTAAAAAAAGAAACAGGAAGTTAAAATAGCCGGAGAATTATTTAATAAATAGCAATAATATTATTATTATGTTAAGGGTGTAAAAACTTTAGGCTTGAAAAGTTCATTTTCGGGGTCTCACGAAGGAATTCAGGATTTTTCGGAATTCCATATCAGGCGTTCAAGGTCACTGCGGCTGGTAATAATGCTGGATCTGTAGTTGAGCACATAATTCCATTCTTTCGTTACGCGGTTCCATTTTTGCATAACGGCACTCCATTTTATTTCCTTTTGTCTATCTACGATGAAGATGTTTGAACTGGAGCCAACGAGCGTCACAAAAAACGAATGGTCGGGTAATTCGATCACATTGCCGCCGACAGCATAAGAATAGGGGGGAGGAGTGTTGATGCCGGTATAGGCCACATCGCAGACGTATTCCCATATTTTTTTCAGACCTGTTTTGGTGCCGGCCGCCGGCTGCAGCACAGCGACAGTGGGCCAGAAACCCTTATTGCAGGAGTTGTTATTAAATAAATAGATATCGCCATTGGCTGATACCCTGGTGCTGTGCTGCCCGCAAAACAAGTCGTTGCCAGCCCGCTCCACTGTTCCTTTCACCATGCCTTTCTCATACTTCTCACCGTAAACGGCGCTTACAGTGCCTTCGGGGTATTTGATCTTCAGGATGCGATCGATGTTTTTGAAACTGACGTATATGGCTTTATTTTTCTCATCGAAATAAAAGGCGTTTTCGTGCACGTCTATGGCTCCCAACCTCGACACATAGAAGAATATATCTGACTTTTTAAAGTAGTCTGAAGATTTCCAGGACCATACCACTTTGTTGTTCTTATCATATTCCACTATTGTACCAAAGGCTATCCTGTCGCGGCGGGTGGCATTGTTGGGCAGCGGCTTATCCATGGGCACAAGTACAAAAGCACTGTCGCCGGTAACAGAATTGCCGAAAAGAAGCTTCTCATCGCCAAGGACCATGTAATGTCCATTTGAAAGCCGCGTAAATTCGTGATGGAAGAATTCGACGCTGTCGGGAGAACGGCGGACGTTCTTGGGCATCTTCCATTGTACTTTGGCATTATAGTCTATTTCATATATTCCCTTATGTACGACCATGGTTATCGTTCCCTGCGGTGTAAGTTTAAGGTCGCGTGGCCGGCACTCCTCGCTATTCATTGAATCTATATTGGGGAGGAACCATATAGGTTTGCCGTTCATATCAAAAAGGGCCTTTGCACCATCAACAAATACGTAGGCATCCTTATGGGTCTGTGCATTTACCAATACATGCAAGCGGAAGTCGGTAGTATCTACTTCAGGTATCATGCCTGTACTGAAATGATATAACTGGCTATTGCTTTGCTTTTTGCCGGTGGTGTAAACAATGCGCCAGGTATAGTCTTTACCAAATGACGGTACTTCGGCTATTACTTTATTTTTAGCGGTGCTGGCCGTGACTACAATTCCTTTTTCGAAAGCGGCGTCCTGCTGTATGTGGCCCATGGCTATTTCAACCCGGTATTTGCCGGCGCCGGGGAGCGCGGGAAAGGAAAAACCAACCAGCCGGTAGCATAACTTACTGCCCTCACGGGGAAATATCTGAGCGCGTAAATTACCAAACGCGAGCGAAAGCAAAACGACAAACAATAATTTTTTCATGGGCCGGGTGCATCACAAATATAGGGCAAGTACAGCAAATGTATCATTCGAATAACGGTACACCACCCTTCATCATGTCTTTGGTCATAACGGAATACGACTGGCGGAAATCGATGACACCGTTCGTACTTATCAGGTCAAGTGAAGGCTTATCGTCGATAAATACCGCCTCTTTGCTAAAGTCAAATTTACGGGTATCGAGGAAAAGGGTATCCATGTCAACAATTTTGCCATAAAGCGACAATGGCGATCGCAGGACTGAAAATTCCTGCGTTCCGTTGCACCCTACGAACAGCGAATTCCTTTCATTCTCTGCACCTATTGTCGGCAGTATCCGGGTAGTCAAACCTGCTGCTACCATGGTATTATAGATGGCCCGGCCCGCTTTACCCTTGTCCCCGGTGAGGTATCCAAAGAAATTGACAACAACTACCCCGTTTTTAGTCAGCAGAGACCTCACCCTTTTAAACGCTTCAAGGCTAAGCATATGTGGTGGAGCAATGTCGCCATGAAATACATCTATTATGATAACATCATAAGTTTTTGTGGTGGTTTCGAGGTAATGGCGGGCGTCATCTACCGTAACATTTATGTCTTTGCGCAGGTAAAAATAATCCTGCGCCACGTCTACCACGCGCTGGTCCAGTTCCACAACGTCTACATTGAATTTCATGAAACTCAGCATATTCGGGATCTGTCCGCCCCCGAGGCCCAGCATCAACGCATTCGATCTTTCAGGAAACCTGCTTGCCAGGCTACCAACATAGTAAGGATATTCCCATTTCGACGCACCGGTTTTCATGTCTATCTGGGCCTCTCCTATCCGGTTTACCAGCAGCAGCCTGTCGTGCATTCTGTTGGTGTCCAGTTTAGTAACGTCTGCAACAAGCACCTGCCCCAGCAGTCCTTCAGAGAAATACCTGATATCTATATCGGCATCCGTAGCCATGGTTTTCTTTACAGATAAAGTACAAACAAGGCAAACTAAGAAGGCCAGCGATAGGTATTTTTTTTGCCGGATCAGCTGAATGAAAGGGAATATTCCTGCAAGAAAACCGGCCAGGATGCAAGGATTTGTAAGGCCGAATTGGGGGATGATGATAAAACCAGTGACAAAGAGAGTGGCAATACCACTTGCAGAAGAGATCGTGAAAACGCGCCCGGTGATCGGGCCCGCGTCATTTGTGGTTGCCGATATGTGCCTGATGAGCAGCGTAGGTACCATTCCCAGAAATATAAGCGGAGGTAAGATGAGCACACCACTTGCATAGATAGCAGATACTTTTATGTTTAAAGATGCCAGTGCAACGGTAACCTCACGGGCAGAAAAGTGCATGAACAGGAGAAATAGGGAAGCTGTGAGCAATGCCCAGCGAATAGCGTTGAGCGGGTTGTACCTCCCTGCCAAACTGCCTCCCACGAAATAGCCGATCGCAAGTCCGGACA
>CAINOM010000176.1 GCA_903851455.1 uncultured Bacteroidota bacterium
ATGACCAGGCACAACTCTATTCGCACTAAACTTATATCTTGTTACGCCTTAATGTGGGAGTATTTGCATTATTTTGCCGGGGAAATACCTTCCCGTTCTTTGAAAATGCGCTCCGCTCCAACCTATTACAAAACGTTAATAATTGTCTTGTTTTTCTTAGTACAAGCCATTTGCGCGATGGCTGAAAGAAAAGAAGGCATGCAGCTGATCGATTCGCTTCAGATAGAAGTGCCCAAGGCGAAGGACGATACGAACAAAGCAAAACTGCTCATGGCAATAAGCAATGCCTACATGCTTTATACGCAAGACAGTCTTAATTGCGAATACTACCTTAAAAGATCAAGATCGCTGGCGGAGAAGCTGAATTTTATTTCCGGCATCATAGAAGCCAATTCCAGGTTTTATGCGTTGTATCGGTTACAGAACAATAACAGCAAGGCCATGGAGTGCCTGTTGAGTAATGTGGACCTGTGCAAACAAAACAACTGTGAGGCTAAAGAGGCCGAATGCTATTTCAAGATCGGTGCAGCCTACCTTTCGTTGCATATCACCGACAAAGCGCTGGAATACTATTTTACGGCGTTGAAAAAATACGAGGCCCTGAAAGACACCGCGAGCATCGTGAATATATGGTATAGCCTGGCGCGGGACATATACATACCCACGAAGAACTATGCCGGTGCCGTCAAGTATCTTAGCAAAGCTTTCGACTACAATAGCCGCAATCATTCAGAGATTGGTATGGCGACCGCCCAGGATGCCCTCGCCCAGATATGTGTGCAAACAAAAGAATACGACAAAGCGCTAAAATATTATCACCAGGTATACGAGGTGTTTTCTGCTTACGCCCTGAAAGGGGACCAGGATAACGGCTACAAAATAAAAGCAGTGAATGCCGTGAGAAATACCGGAAAGGTTTACCAGGCAAAAAAAGACTATCTGAAGGCCATTGAGTGTTACCGGGCATGTGATGAGGAAGGCAGAAAAGTGAATTTCCCGGATCATCTCTGGCAGATGGGGCTCGGAGAGGTGCTTATAGATATTGTGAAGGATAGTTCGCAAACCGTGCCTGCAGGGGATTTCATACCGGAGGGTAATGCAGCCCGTCTTCAAAAAGCGATAGCATTGCTGGACACTGCTCTACTCACATATGGCGGCAACACAGAGACAGCGGAGGAAATATACAACTACCTGTCTGAAGGCCTTGCGCTGTCTGGCAGGTATAAAGAAGCCCTTGAAGCTTATCACGAGGCCATTATAAAAAGAGACAGTATTTTTTCAGTAGATAAAGCGGTACGGCTGGCGGCTGTGGATAACCAGCGGATACTGGAGGTAAAGGACAAAGAACTGGTGATACAGAAGGTAATGGTCTCAAAGAAACAGAAAGAGGAACTGCTCTATGCATCCGGTATTATTTTGCTTTCCGTTTTTCTTGTGTTTTTCTACCGCGAACGCAGGAAAGCGGAATATGAAAGGAAGCGGTCGGATGATCTGCTGCTGAACATCCTGCCGGCCGAGGTGGCGGAAGAACTTAAAAAGACCGGCAATGCAACCGCAAAACAATTTGACAACGTAACAGTTCTTTTTACGGATTTTGTTGACTTCACTACGGCAAGCGAAAAGATGAGCCCAACGGAGCTTATTAATGAACTGAATGTGTGCTTCAAAGCATTTGATGGGATCATAGGCAGATATAATATCGAAAAAATAAAGACGATCGGTGACGCATATCTCGCGGTGGCAGGCCTGCCCGCAGCCAATGCGCTGCAGACGGAACACGCCGTGAGAGCGGCCCTGGAGATAAGCACATACATGACCGAGAGAAGAAAAAAGGTAGGCGAAAAAACATTTCACGTCAGGATCGGCCTTCATACGGGTAGTGTTATTGCCGGTATAGTGGGCATAAAGAAGTTCGCTTATGATGTTTGGGGCGATACGGTAAACATGGCTGCCCGCATGGAACAAAACAGTGTTGCGGGCCAGATAAACATTTCCGAAACGACTTATGAGCTGGTAAAGGATAAATTCAGTTGTGTATATCGTGGTGAGATACATGCCAAAAACAAGGGTGCAGTTAAAATGTATTTTGTCTTATCCTCGAAGGTCTAATTGATTTCATTAACCTGAACGATTATACCTGCACACCGAAAAAAAATCAATAAAATAAATATATTATTTGCAAGG
>CAINOM010000177.1 GCA_903851455.1 uncultured Bacteroidota bacterium
GTTCCGTATGTTTATGATTGAACTTTACTTAAATAAGCGTCGAGCGAATTAAATTTCTCTTGCCACAACTGCCGGTATTGCTGTACCCAATCAGCTACTTCATTCAGAGACTCCGGTTTTGCCTCGCAAAACCTTTCCCTCCCTACTTGCCGGATAACAACGATACCGCACTCCGTTAAAATTTTTATGTGCTGCGATATAGCCGGCCTGCTCATTTCAAAATTGTCTGCAATGGCATTCAGATTCATAGACTTGTTGGCCACCAGGTTTATGATCTGCCGCCTGGTAGGGTCGGCTATTGCCTGGAACACATCTCTTCTTGCTGCTAGCGACATAATTCGTAAGTATTTACTTACACAAAAGTATGTGTAAGCATTTACTTACGCAAATTTTCCTTAAGAAAATAATTTTGTAACGTTGAAAATTTGTGATCAGGTCCCATCTCTGCAAAAAAAATCGTGGCATTCTGAGAAAATATATATTTCTTATTCTATTAGCACTGCAGCCATTCTTTTTTTTAGAAAAGCAAGTTGCCCCCACTAAGGCTTTGTCAGAATTTCACTATTGCGCTGTCATATTTAGCCAAAAAACAATGTTTTAACATCATTTCTCTGCCAAAATAGCGACATTTGCAGCCCGCCAGCAACTGGCATAGAAAATGTTCACCCTTTGTCAGGTGGAAACCTTCTGAAACATTTTAAAATTTTAAAACATACAAACCATGGCTAAAAATGTAAGCATTACCCCCCTACACGACAGGGTAATAGTGAAACCCGCACCAGCGGAAGAGAAAACTGCGGGAGGAATCATTATCCCCGATACTGCAAAAGAAAAACCACAACGCGGCACTGTAGTAGCTGCCGGTCCGGGCAAAAAAGATGAGCCAATGACCGTAAAAAATGGCGATACCATATTATATGGTAAGTATGCCGGCACAGAAGTATCATTCGAAGGTGAGGATTACCTCATCATGCGCGAAAGTGATATTCTGGCGGTGATCTAACCCCCCAACCCCAAAAAGGGGGCTTACTCAATGTTACGAAACATTCATTAATTATTACTTAACAAACAATATTATCAAACAGCCCAATGCTTCTTTTTAGCTGAGCGCTATTCACATAGCACTCCCCTTTAGGGGCCGGGGGTTTAAATTAAACAACAATGGCAAAACAACTTTTCTTCAATATTGACGCACGCAACCGTATGAAGCGTGGCGTAGACGTACTGGCTGATGCAGTAAAAGTGACACTGGGACCAAAAGGTCGTAACGTGGTGATCGAGAAAAAATTCGGTGCTCCTTCAATTACTAAAGACGGTGTTACCGTTGCTAAGGAAATAGAACTCGAAGATTCTATCGAGAACCTGGGCGCACAGATGGTTAAAGAAGTAGCTTCAAAGACAGCCGACCTGGCTGGTGATGGCACCACTACTGCTACCGTTCTTGCACAATCTATCATAGGCGAAGGTCTGAAAAATGTAGCAGCTGGCGCTAACCCAATGGACCTGAAACGTGGTATCGACAAAGCAGTTTCTGCTGTTGTGGAGCACCTGAAAGGCCAGTCTGAAAAAGTAGGTAATGACAACAAGAAGATAGAGCAGGTTGCTTCTATCTCTGCAAATAATGATGCTGCTATCGGTTCGCTCATTGCCCAGGCTATGGCCAAGGTAGGCAACGAAGGCGTTATCACTGTGGAAGAAGCTAAAGGCACTGAAACAACTGTAGAAGTTGTAGAAGGCATGCAGTTCGACCGCGGCTACCTCAGCGCTTACTTTGTAACTAATACAGAGAA
>CAINOM010000178.1 GCA_903851455.1 uncultured Bacteroidota bacterium
ATAAGGCAACGGAGATGAACAGGAAGTACGATACGATGAAATAATTGCAGCCACCTTTATGTGAAATGTGGCCGGCACAAATTATGCAATATGAAAAAATTCTGTTGGGTAATCGCTTTCAATATCTCCTTCTTTTATTGCTCCTTTGCACAGACCGGTAATCCGCAAAAGGCAGACAGTGCAAAAAAAGTGGTTGTCGCCAATAGCAACGATAATCTGCTTGAAGTTTCCCCGGAAAAATATGTTGTCTCTGCCAACGCTGCCCTGAACGAGAAAAACCTCGACGAAGCCAAAGAGGACATAGACCGGGCAATGGCGGCGCCTGAGATCAGCGGAAAACCAAAGACGCTCTACGTAAAAGCCCAGATATATGTGTCGCTGCAGACGCTGGACAAATATAAGTGGGCCAATCCATATCGCGAGGCGGCCCAGGCTTTATTCAAATTGATCGACATAAAAGCACACTATGAAAAAGAGACCGTTGACATCTCCCTGATGAACTGCGCTTTCTTTTATTTCAACGACGGCGTGCGGGCATACAACGACCGTAAGTTTGCAGAAGCTATAGACTACCTCGGAAATGTACTGAAGATATGCGGCCTGGAAAACGGGAAGCGTTTCAAAGAATCTCCTGCGGCAAAACAGCTGGATACGGTGGTCGCCAATGCAACCTCCACGCTGGCAAACAGTTACTACTTCAGCGGTAATTACAACGAGGCAGTGCCGCTCCTCATCAAAGCAAAGAACAACCCGATCACCCGGAGCGCCTCTGTCTATGAATTTCTGAGCTATGCCTACAATAAGCAAAACGACACAAAGAACGAATTGACTTTGTTGCAGGAGGGTAGGGCAGCCTTTCCGCAGGATGTGCTGCTGAGGAACGATGAGCTGAACTACTACATCAAAGCCGGCCGGCAGGACGAGATCATGAAGAAACTGGAAGAGACCGCTGCGATCGATACCAATGATGCCGATATCCAGTTTAACATGGCAACCGCGAGCCTCACCATGGCGCGCCCCAAGAACGGTGCAATACCGGCCGATGCCGCTGAATATATTGCGAAGGCTGAAAAAGCATTCCAGCGTGCGCTTCGCATAGCGCCGGAGAATCCCGGGTATAATTACAATTTTGGCGCCCTGTACTTTAATCTCGGTTTTGAGGTCAACACCCAGATGAATAAAATCGGCGGTACTTCAAAGGAAGAGCAAAAGAAGTATGATGCTTTGAAAGCTCAGAGAGATAGTCTGCTCTTTAAAGCTACTCCGTATTTTGAAAAGGCCTGCAGGATTTTCTCCATCAATGAAGCCGGATTGAAGGGAGAAGATATGATCAGCTATAAGGATGCACTGATAGCGCTATCCCAGGTATATGAGCTGCAAAATAAAATGGATAAGGCACAGGACATGAAGAAGAAGCATGACAGCCTTCAATAAGGATTTTCTTAAACCCACCCCCGGAGATGTACCGGTCACCCCAACCGAATCACAATTAACACGATTATTTAGATAGAATAGGTATATAAGCTTATATTTGCACGAATTTTTAAATCAATATACAGGGTGAGTAAATTGAATATAGTACGTTTTGCACCTAAGAACGGGGAAGGGTTCTACGATACACTTAAAAAAAATATTGACGATTTTTTTAAGCAGAATAATATAGCACCAACTGGCAACAGGGCATTAAGATGGAAGACTGTAGCTATGTTAGCGCTTTTCTTCGTTCCTAATATTCTCATCATCACGGGCGTTGGCGCGGTAAGCCCATATTTGTTTTTCGGCTTATGGTTTTTGATGGGCCTTGGCATGGTGGGTATCGGTTGCTCAGTGCATCACGACTCCAACCACGGCTCCTACTCCAGCAACAAAACAGTAAATAAGATTATAGGCGATATTGTAAATGTTGTAGGTGGTTATGATGTAACCTGGCGCATACAGCACAACATACTGCACCATACCTATACCAACATTGAAGGTCTTGACGAGGATATTGAAGTGGGTGGCCTGATGCGTTTTTCTCCGCACAGCAAGAAATACAAGCTCCATCGTTTTCAGCACATCTACGCATGGTTCCTGTATTGCCTCCTTACCTTGCAGTGGGTGACTTATAAAGACTACCGTTTGCTGTTTCAGTATGAGAAAAGAGGCCTGCTGAAAAAAGAGAAGATATCGTTGAGGAAGGCGCTTATAGAACTGAGTATATACAAGGTTATCTACGTTACGTACATCCTTGTATTGCCGATCATGTTCTCTGGTATGCCCTGGCAGTATGTGGTATTTGGGTTCCTCATCCTTCACTTCACGGCCGGCCTTGGTTTATCGTTGATATTCCAGCTCGCGCATGTACTGGAGTCTTCTGAGTTTCCATTGCCTACTGATGACAGGAAAATGGAAAATAGCTGGGCCATTCACCAACTGCTGAACACCAGCAATTTCTCACCACGCAGCCACTGGATGTTCTGGTTCGTAGGCGGACTTAACTACCAGGTAGAGCACCACTTGTTCCCCCATATTTCGCATGTGCATTATCCTCAAATCGCCAAGATCGTAAAACGCACGGCCGAAGAGTACGGACTGCCATACAAGGTAATGCCCACATTTGTAAATGCCATTGGCGAGCACGCAAGAATGCTGCGCAAGATGGGCCAGTAAACAGAACTTATCTTTTTGAACATATAGAAGCCCGCTGCAACAGCGGGTTTTTCTTTTGTGGAGCAAGGTCTTTACTTTAGCCATAGATCAGCTTTATATAACTAAATTGAAATGGTTAAATTAGCACTACAATAAAGAGGAAATGAACCTTCATGTAGTTGCATACCCCGAACTTGCCAAAGCCGATTATGAACTGATCCAGTCGTTCCGTAAGGAGCATAATAGTCTCTATGCAGTTATCGAACCCCATTTTACCATCGTATTTTCAGTGCCGGATATGCGATTGGAAGATTTCGTGGCAGAAATAACGAAGCAATGCGCCGCTACCCCTGCTATCAGATTTTGTTTCCGTTGCGCTGTCATCAACAAAGATTCGTTCAGTAGCAACTACGACGCATTCCTGGTGCCCGATGAAGGTTTTAGCCAGGTAGTAAGGCTCCATGATAAGCTCTACAGCGGCAAGCTATCACATCATCACCGGCTCGACATCAGCTACATCCCGCATCTCAGCATTGCAAACGCTATTGAGGTCAAATCGATCAAAAAGATCGTTGATAAATGGAACGAAAAGGAATTTGCCATAAACGGACTGATCTCATCGTTGGATATCATCAATTATGAGAATAGGGTGATAACAACTGTGGAGAAAGTGCAGCTGCTGTAAGCGGACTTAAAACAAAAAAGCGACGGACTTTAAGAAACAACTTCAAATTTTTTATAGAGGATTTGATGGCAATAGTTAATTTAAATGGTTGATAGTTGGAAAAGGTATTATGGGGGATTGGTTTACAAACAATTTGGAGCCGTGAAATTGAAGAATATTTCTTCAAGACTTGCTCATGCAGGAAAGGAATCACGAGCTCAATATCTGAAAATCCAGGCAATCGAATTAATTGAAAC
>CAINOM010000179.1 GCA_903851455.1 uncultured Bacteroidota bacterium
CGTTAATGTTTTATATTGAAATATGCGCCAGTAGCGGCTTGCAGGGGAAAATGGAAGTTACCTGGCCCTGCCTATCCACTGCTCGGGATTCAGCTTTACAGACTTGCCCTTTACAGCCTTCCATACCTGGAACTTTATGGTTGGAATTCCCTCGTCATTGTTGGCAACTGTGCCTAATCGTTGCTTCACTGTAACGTGATCATCCTTTTTTACGGTCACATTGGTGAGGTTGTTATAGACGGTGAAATAGTTCGCATGCTGGATCACTACTATCGAATTGTCTCCTACCGAGAACACACTGGTCACAACCCCATCGAAAACTGCACGTGCCTCAGAACCGGGCGCAGTTTGTATATCGATTCCGTCGTTATCTATCATTACCTGTTTCTCCACAGGGTGCGGGTGCACACCAAAATGGTCTGAGATGTATCCTTTCTCCACCGGCCAGTAAAGCTTGCCCTTATTGCCCTCAAAATTGGCAGAAAGCGCTACATCCGTAGGAGTAAGCAAGAGTGGCTGAGCTTCGCCCTTAGGTTCGCGGTTACGGGGATTAACTACAGGGGGATTATTATTGTTTGCTGGTGGCTCTACTGTGCCTGGTTTTGTTGCAGCAACCGGCTTTGTGGGTGCTGCTGCTGCTTTGGCCGCGAGTGCCGCCTTCTTCCTTTCTTCTTCCTCCGCTTTCTTGATCTCCCTGTCGATTATGTTTTGTATCGCATTGTCGATCTTACGGGCATTCTTCCGGTTCTTTTCTATTTCCTTGAGCAACTGGCTTTCTTTGCCTTTCAGGTCCTGGATCACTTTGTTCTGCTCATCGGTCTCTTTTACCAGCACTTGCTTTTGCTGTACCTGGCTGGTGAGCAGTTCGTCTTTCTGCGCCTTTTCGGCATTAAGCACGCCTATTTTATGCTGTAGCTGGTTTTCTGTAATACGTATCTGTTCCACCTGCTCCTTGCGGAATTCCCTGAATTTCTTCAGGTACTTCATGCGACGCATGGCATCATTAAAGCTGTTTGACGAAAAGAGGAATGCCAGCATATCATATGAACTGCGGGTCTCATAAGCATAACGGATAGACTGCGCATACCTCACCTTCAGCAGTTCCAGGCGTTGCTTCAGGGAACCAACCTCGGTAGATGAGGTTTTGATGGTATTGTCGATATTGTCCAGTTGCTGGTTGATGTTGCCGATCAGCCTTTGGCGGTCCGCCAGCTTATTCTGCAATGCCCGCAGCTGGCTCATGGTAGCCTTTTTGTCGTTCTTTATCGCATCCAGTTGGTCCTGTGTCTCTTTGATCGCTTCCAGGTACTTTTTGCGGTCTTCTTCCAGCTGTTCCTTCGATATAGTGTAACCGACCACCTGCTTTTGCTGGGCGAGGCCGGACACACATAAAAGGAGACATAAAACAAGAGAAGCTAAACGCATAGGCCGGATTGTGTGAAACAAAAATAACTAATTAATGTGCTCATTTACTTACTTGCAGCGCTTTTAAGACGATTTTATCTTGTTTTTGCACAAAATCGGGAGATAAGTTTTTTTATTGCCAAACGTTTGTTTTCTTTTGCAACAAACGAAATGATATGCTGTATTCAATGACGGGCTTTGGGCGGGCAGAAGCGCTGGTAAATGGCCGCCAGGTAGTGGTGGAGGTAAAAGCGCTTAACGGCAAGCAGTTTGATATCAACACCAAGCTGCCGCCCATTCTGCGCTCCTACGAGCTGGATATACGCAACCTCATGAACAACCTGCTGCAGCGCGGCACCATAGACCTTACAGTAAGCGTAAGACAGGAAGGGGCATCGAAACCAATGGTGGTGAATACAGACCTGGCGCTGTTCTACTACCAGGGCATGAAGCAGATAGCTGAGCAGACTGGCCTGCCGCAGGAAAACATAATATCCACCCTCATGCGCATGCCGGAAGTGGTAGCGCCCGATACAGATGTACTACCCGAAAAGGATTGGGAAGAAGTAAAAAAAGTAATAGAGCAGGCAGCCAAAGACCTGATGCAACACCGCCTGCATGAAGGCTCCGCGATGCTGAAGGACATCATGCTGCGCATAAACAACATAGAGCAGCTGCACGAGAAGATACTGCCCCTGGAGCCGGAAAGAGTAGAGCGTGTGCGTGCCCGCCTTACGCAGTGGCTGCAGGATATGGCCAACAAAGATAAAATAGACCCCAACCGCTTTGAGCAGGAAATGATCTACTACCTGGAGCGCATGGACTTCTCTGAAGAGAAAATAAGGCTGCGCCAGCACTGCGACTACTTCAGCGCCACCGTTAACGAAAATGACAATGCCATAGGCCGCAAGCTGAACTTTATATTGCAGGAAATAGGCAGGGAGATAAACACACTCGGCTCAAAAGCAAATCACGCAGAGATACAGCAGATCGTGATCAACATGAAGGACGAGCTGGAGAAAGCGAAGGAGCAGATATTGAATATACTTTAAAGTGCAGGCATGCATCTGGAGAAACTCATATCGCAGATACAATCTCTCGACGGCACATTAAAACATGAAGCCAATAAGGCGGTGAATCGCCTGCTCACCATGCGCAACTGGCTGATAGGATACTATATTGTTGAGTATGAGCAGAAGGGTGAAGATCGGGCGAAGTATGGGGAGGCTATTTTACAAAATTTAGCTGCCAGACTTGACCAGAAAGGACTTTCCTTCCGGAACCTTCAGCTTTTCAGACAGTTCTTTTTACTCTACCCATCAATTGGGCAGACAGTGTCTGCACAATTTAAATTAGCGGAAAAAATAATAGAAAAACTCTCC
>CAINOM010000180.1 GCA_903851455.1 uncultured Bacteroidota bacterium
TACTTATCATGCAGTCGCGGCCAACCATGGTTGAATTTGGCGCCGGGTCGTTTTTGCCTGCCATGTCATCTATTTCTATCGTTCGCGAGATCGGGCCGTTGATCACGGCTCTTATATGTGCCGGTAAGATCGGGTCTGGCATCAGCGCTGAGCTTGGATCAATGAAAGTCACAGAGCAAATAGACGCTATGGAAGTATCCGGTACCAACCCGATGAAATACCTGGTGGCCACGCGCATTATTGCAACAACGTTGATGATGCCTATACTTACGGTTTATGCCGATATCATCTCCATAACAGGTGCATTTGTGGGCGCTAACGTTAAGGACGAGATCAATTTTCATTTCTTTTTCAACCGGGTGTTCGAAGCGCTTTCATATACCGATATCGGGCCCTCTTTCATAAAGACATTTTTCTTCGGCTTTGCGATCGGGCTCGTGGGGTGCACAAAGGGGTATAACTCCAGTAAAGGAACAGAGGGTGTGGGCAAGGCAGCAAATTCATCGGTAGTAGTGGCTATGCTTTGTGTAATCATAATAGATATGGTGGTAACGCAGATAACATCAATGCTTGGCTTTCTCTAAATGGAAAATGTCGCAACAAATATCGCCCCCAGCGCCACGATGCCCCCGGTCATTGAGATAGAGCATTTGCAGAAAGCCTTCGGGAGCAATGTAGTATTGCGGGATTTTAATCTTACCATTTCGAGCGGTGAGAATGTAGTAGTGATGGGTAAGTCAGGAATAGGAAAGACGATCCTGATCAAGTGCATTATTGGATTGATAAAACCGGATGGAGGCACGCTGCGTGTTTTCGGGCAGGACATCTCCAAACTTAACCATCACGACCTTGATGAATTGAGAACACGGATCGGATTTGTATTTCAAAGCAGCGCATTGTATGATTCTATGACTGTTCGTGAGAACCTTGAATTTCCGCTGCGGCGTCACCGGCGTAATAAAATAACGGGTAGCCTGGATGAACTGGTAAGAGAAGCACTGAGAAATGTAGGGCTGGAAAATGCGATAGACCTGATGCCATCGGAACTTTCAGGGGGAATGAGAAAGAGAATAGGAATAGCCCGCAGCCTGATACTGAAGCCGGAGATCGTGCTATATGATGAACCCACAACCGGGCTGGACCCGATCACATCGGCTGAGATCACGCACCTGATCCTCGAAATACAGGAGAAATATAAAACCACATCGATAATCATTACGCACGATATGGAACTCGCAAAACAAACAGCTAACCGGATCGTGTTTTTGATGGATGGTATAGCGTGGCAGCAGGGAACTTATGAGGAGCTTTCAAAAACCACCGACCCTGACGTAAAACGATTTTTCAAACAATAATTCTACTGTATGGACAAGGCAATTAGAAAAAACATCCTGCTCGGCTTATTTATCATCACCGGGATAGTTTTGTTTATCATCGGCATATTCCTGATCGGCTCAAAGAACGAGCTGTTTAAAAAGACGTTCACGATAACGGCGAAGTTCACTAACGCCACCGGCCTGAAAGCCGGCAGCAATATAAGATTCAACGGCGTTAAAGTAGGGATCGTAAAATCGGTGGCTCTTATTAATGACACGGTGGTGCAGGTAGATATGCTGATAGAGGAAAGCAAGCACGGCTTTATTACCAATGCAGCAATAGCGTCTATTGCCTCGGATGGCCTGATGGGAGACAAGATCGTTAATATAGTGACCGGGAAAAACGGAGGTGAGCCCGTTCATAACGGCGAGCTGATAAAGAGTCACAACCCGATGGTAACGGACCAGATACTACAGACGCTGAGCACTACGAATGAAAACGTCAAGGTCATTTCTGAAAATCTAAAAAAGCTCACCAGCGACCTTAATTCAGAAGATGGTACGATACAGGAACTCTACAAAGACAAAGGAATGGCCCGCAATCTTAAAAACTCATTCAGCAATCTGAACCTGGTTACCAATAAAGTGCTGGCGGTAGGGTCTTCGCTGCAGGACATCGCCAAACAAATACAGGACGGCAACGGCCTGGCAGGCGAAATACTGAAGGATACCGTGATGGGCAAAGAACTTTCTTATACAATGAACAGGCTGAAAGAAACATCTGACCAGCTCATCGGGGTATCATCTCAGCTATCTTTGACCATGCAGCACGCCAATTCGGGCAAGGGGGCAGTAAATATGATCCTGACTGATACTACCTTCGCCACGGGTATACAGCAGAGCATGGCGCATATAAAAAGCGCATCCGAAAACCTGGACCAGGATATGAAGGCGCTTAAACATAGTTTCCTGATAAGGGGTTACTTTCGCAAACAGGAAAGAAAAAACAAAAAGAACAACGATAAATAAATTTTATGAAGACCATTATTGTCCCAACCGATTTCTCAGAAATATCGAACAATGCTGCATTCTATGCTGCGGAAATGGCTAATGCGATCAAGGCCGACATACTTCTGTCACATATAGTATCTCTTCCAATGGCAATGTCGGAGGTTTCGATTCCGCCCGAAACAATTGACCTGATGATGAATGATGCTACATCAGACATAGAGGAACTTAAGTCCCAACTGCAGCAGCATACCGGAAACACCGTCAATATCACTTATGCAATAAGAATGGGAGATTTCACAGAAGAGATCGCAGATATCGCAGAAGAGACCGATGTGTTTGCCATCGTTATGGGCATACAGGGAGCAGATGCTGCCGAAAGGATGCTGCTGGGAAGCAATGCGTTCTCAGCCATTCATAAGCTGCCCTACCCGGTGATAATTGTTCCTGCAGAAGCAAAGTATACCGGCATTAAAAACATCGCATTGGCCTGCAACATGCACGACGTTTCCGAGACGATACCAGTCGGGAACATAGAGCAACTTGTGAGCGCATTCAGCTGCAAACTACATGTGGTGTATGTGAGCAAGCCGGGCAAAAGCATGAACCCTGAAGTGCTGCCGGAGTCACTATCTGTGCAGCATAACCTGGTAGCGATGCACCCACAGATACACTTCCTGGAAAATGACCATGTTGATACCGGAATCCTTGAATTCGTGCAGAAGGAAAAAATGGACCTGTTGCTGATGGTGCCTGAGAAGCGCAGTTTCATCAGTTCGTTATTTCACAAAAGTGTGTCTAATACTGTAGCGCTGGGTGCCCATCTTCCGATAATGAACATTCATAACTGACGCCAGATGAGCGTTAGTGGCATTTAATTGAGCAGCGCTGATGATGAATATCACGTTTCTGCGTGATTTGAATCAAGACCGTTGATGTGGGGGTATGCTAATTTTGCAGCAAACATCCATATGAGAAAAGAAAAGAAACGTGAAATAGAACCGACGCATCCGCAAGAACCAGCACCAAAGCCGCGGCCTGAGGTGGGACCCGAAAAAGATCCGGCTCCCGATAGAAGCAGCCCCGAGCTACCGGGCAGGGAACCTGCTGAGATGCCAGCCACACCAAGGCAAACCTTTGGATAAATAAAACTGCCGAATCACAAAAAGCTTGCCCGTTACAGGCAAGCTTTTTATGATCTGCAATTCAGCTAATTAGCGCCAGTGCCCGGGTTTCCATACCCAACCACGAGGTCTCTGTACCCAGTGACCCGGTACCCATGCCGCGCGCGGGCGTGGTGGTTCTACCCAGTGGCCGCCAACGAATACATAAGCGCCATTGCGTGACTCCCAGTCTTCATCTATCCACACGTGCCGCGGACTAGGCGCCACTACACGCTCGTAATGAGGCCTTTCCGGCCTGATCTTCACTTCTATCTGTGCATTGGCGACGTATGCGCCGGATGTGAGCGCAATGGCCAGGATCAATAATACTCTTTTTGTGTTTCGCATAGTTTTCAGTTTTTAGAGCTATGGAAATTTGATTAAAATGTCGTGCCACGGTTTAAAATACGGAACACGTAAAAAATTGTTAATTCAGACTGCAGCGATTATTTGTGCGGGTTTTCGATACATAAATTCTATCAATTTTTCATCTTATCTTGCCCGGAATTATGTCATCAGCAAAAAAGAAAAAGTCGCGTACCGGACTCTATTTATTGGTAATCATAGCTGGCATCCTGTTGTTTGCGGGAGTAAAAGTTTTCGGGCCAAATACGGGAACATTCAAGCAGGGCGAGTATTTGTACATACATACCGGATCGAACTATGAAAAGCTAAAGGCGGTGCTGCAGGATGGCGGTTTCATCAGCGATATGACCAGTTTCGATTTCCTGGCACAGCGGGCCCAACTGCCGGCGCATATTCATCCCGGCAAGTACAAGATAAGAGATGGCATGAGCAATTTCAACATCATCCGTTTGCTGCGGTCTGGCAGGCAAACACCCGTAAAGCTTGTGATCAATAAGCTGCGAACAAAGAATGACTTTATCTCACTCCTCTCCACAAACCTGGAAGTTGATTCGAACACACTGCGGCAAATGCTGCAGGACAAAGACTACCTGTCACAGTTTGGCGTAGACACCAATACAATGATGTGCACGGTAATGCCCGACACGTACGATTTTTTCTGGAACACGACTGCAGATAAAGCATACCGGAAAATAGAGAAGAATTACGCACGGTATTGGGATGCCACCCGTAAGGACCAGTCAAAGAGTCACGGCTGTACACCGGCACAAGTTATTATCATAGCCTCGATCGTAGATGAGGAGACCAATATAAACGATGACAAACCTAAGGTTGCCAGTGTGTACCTTAACCGCCTTCAAAAAGGCATGAAGCTGCAGGCAGATCCTACGGTGAAATTTGCTGTGGGGGATTTCACCATCCGGCGTATATCAGGGGAAATGCTCCAGAACACATCCCCATATAATACGTATTTGTACCAGGGCCTTCCTCCAGGGCCCATTTGCACACCGTCTCCCGGCTCCATAGAAGCCGTGTTGCAGGCACCTAAAACTACCTACCTGTATTTCTGCGCAAAAGAAGACTTCAGCGGGTATTCCAATTTCGCGTCCACTTATGATGAACAGCTGAAGAACGCGCATGCCTACCAACAGGCGCTGAACGCAAGGGGCATTCATTAAAAGGTAAGTGCCAACTCAATAAGTATTAGCATTTTCCGGCAAAAGGAAGCAAACCCACGCCAAACCGATACTTTTTAACCTGATATGTTTAGGATTTTTGTTTTTGAATTCCATACCTTTGCCACGTTTTTAAACAAAAAAATAATAATTCTACAAAATGAGTACTGTAAAAGTTGCCATCAATGGTTTTGGCCGTATAGGCCGCCTTGCTTTCCGACAGATATACAATATGGAAGGTATTGAAGTAGTAGCGATCAATGACCTTACAAAGCCAAATGTACTGGCGCATCTGTTGAAGTACGATACAGCGCAGGGCCGTTTCGGGCAGGATGTGAAGCACACAGACAGCGCGATCGTGGTTAATGGTAAAGAGATAAAGATATACGCACAGAAAGACCCGGCACAGATACCATGGGGTGCGCATAATGTAGATGTGGTACTGGAGTGTACCGGCTTCTTTACCGACAAGGAAAAAGCAGAAGGCCATATAACAGCAGGCGCCAAGCGCGTGGTTATATCTGCTCCTGCCACCGGAGATATGAAGACAGTAGTTTTCAATGTAAACCACCAGATACTTGACGGTAGCGAAACTGTGATCAGCTGTGCATCATGCACAACCAACTGCCTCGCTCCTATGGCGAAGGTGCTGAATGATTCTTACGGCATCGTTACTGGTCTTATGCTGACGGTACACGCTTATACCAACGACCAGAACACACTGGATGCACCACATCCTAAGGGTGACCTTCGCCGCGCACGTGCTGCTGCAGAGAACATCGTTCCGAACTCTACAGGTGCCGCAAAGGCAATAGGTCTTGTAATCCCTGAGCTGAAAGGCAAACTGGATGGCGGCGCACAGCGCGTGCCTACCGTAACCGGCTCACTTACTGAACTTACCGTAATACTAACGAAGAAAACGACGATAGAAGAAGTGAATGCAGCAATGAAAGCGGCAGCAAACGAAAGCTTCGGGTATAACGAAGACGAGATCGTGAGCAGCGACATCATCGGCACATCATTCGGTTCTTTGTTCGATGCGACACAGACAAGGGTTATTACCGTAGGCGATAGCCAACTGGTAAAAGCGGTAAGCTGGTACGACAACGAAATGAGCTATGTAAGCCAGCTCGTGCGTACTGTGCGTTATTTTGCGGGATTGATCAGCAAATAGTCCGTCGCATATACTATTAAAAAAGCCTCCGTTATGGAGGCTTTTTGTATTTTTGTCATGAAATAATATCGTTATGGAAAGCGAACAGAAGTTTCTGCTTGAAAGAATTACTGTCAATCCCAGCATTTTTGGTGGAAAGCCTATAATCAGGGGCATGCGTTTTCGGGTAATTGATGTTCTGGAGATGGTGGCGATTGGCATGACGAAGGAGCAAATACTTGAAGAACACCCCATCCTTCAAGACGACGATATTATAGCTTGCCTTCTTTATGCGTCTATGATAATTAACAATACTGCCGCAGTCAATGCCGCTTAAAAAAATGTGCATCTGGACAGATACTCACATATCGCCGGCCATTGCAAAATGGATTAACGAACAGCTTGATGTAGAAGCGATTTCATTTTACAAACTAGATTTCCACACAGAGCCCTACTACAATATTTTCATGAGGGCCAAAGAAAACAACGTTATCTTCATTACTAAAGACAAAGATTACATAAATTTACCGGCGACATTTAAAGCTCCGCCTTTTATTATACTTCTCAGATCCGGAAACATTTCCAATTCGGAATTAAAAGAACTATTGTTGCGATCTTTACAAAAATGCATTGACTTAATTTTGAAACACAATTATCATATCGTTGAATTAACTTAACATGTCCAACTTTTCCACCCACAATTTCAAAGACCAGAAGGCGCTGATACGCGTTGACTTTAACGTGCCTATCAAGAATGGCGAAATAACCGATGACACCCGTATACGTGGAGCTCTGCCTACGATCAAAAAAGTGCTGGCAGATGGCGGCAGTGTAATACTGATGAGCCATTGGGGCCGGCCGATCAAGGATATAGAAAAAAAGCCAAATCTAACTTTGGCCGATTTCTCCTTGAAACCTGTTGTAGCTCACCTCGCGGCGCTGCTGGGCACACAGGTTGAGTTTGCTGATGACTGCATTAGCGATGGCGCAGCTAAAAAAGCAAGCGATCTGAAGCCAGGGCAAGTATTGCTGCTTGAGAACCTGCGTTACTACAAGCAGGAAGAAAAGGGCGATAAAGACTTTGCTGAGAAATTAGCAAAACTTGGAGATGTGTACGTAAATGATGCGTTCGGCACGGCACATCGGGCACATGCATCCACAGCCGTTATTGCGCAGTTCTTTCCCGGCTCCAAAAAGATGTTCGGCCTGCTGATGGAAGGTGAAGTGAAGGCTGCTGAAGAGGTGCTGCACAACAACAAGCGTCCGTTCACAGCTATTATCGGCGGGGCCAAGGTATCTGACAAGATACTGATCATCGAAAACCTGCTCGATAAGGCTACCGACATCATCATTGGCGGTGGTATGGCCTATACCTTTTTTAAGGCGGAAGGCGGCCAGATAGGCAATTCACTATGCGAAGATGACCGACTGGACATGGCGCTGGATCTGCTGAAGAAGGCTGATGAGAAGGGCGTGTGTATACACCTTCCGTCAGACAGCATAATAGCGGATAAGTTTGCAGCTGATGCCAATACATCATCAGCACTGAGCAACGAAGTACCTGCGGGCTGGATGGGGCTCGATATTGGCCAGATGGCGATAGCGCAGTTCCAGAAGATCATCCGTGAGTCCAAAACAATACTATGGAACGGACCAATGGGTGTGTTTGAAATGGAAAAATTCCAGCATGGCACCAAGGCTATCGCGGATGCCGTGGTAGAAGCTACTAAACATGGTGCATTCTCGCTGGTAGGTGGTGGGGATAGTGTTGCCGCAGTAAATAAATTCCACCTGGCTGACAAGGTAAGCTATGTATCTACCGGTGGTGGTGCAATGCTTGAGTATTTTGAGGGAAAAGAACTACCGGGAATTGCGGCGATAAATAACGGCTGACCCGAGTAAAGAAAGTACAACTACCTAATATCTTAAGTTACTGATAAAAATATAGGCTCAGCATTTGAATGCTCAGCCTATATTTTTATGTAAAACAGCTTTAACGGTTTTATCTTATCAATGTTACATCTCCTTTGTAGATCACATTATTGCCGTCTGAATTTGCGACGATAATCACGTAATTGTATACGCCCATGTCCTGTGGCGCTCCGTTAAAGCGGCCATCCCACCCTTCTTTGGGATCGTATGAGTTGTGATAAACGAGCTGACCCCAACGATTGAATACGCTAAAGTCCACCAGTTTCTGATATCCGAGATTGCCGACTTTGAATACGTCATTCAAACCATCGCCATTGGGGGTGAATGCTGACGGAATAACGACAGGTGCGCCACCATTTACCGTGATGGTAACATGCGCAGAGTCTGTGCAGCCCCACTGGCTTGTGCCGATAACTGTGTAAACAGTAGAATCTACAGGTGTCGCAATGGGATTGTTGATATTCGGATTGTTAAGGCTTCCATCATCGGGCCTCCACCAATAATAAAGGGCACCTTGCACGTTCAACTGAATAGTGGAGCCATATGCAATCGCTGTGTTCGGCGTAAGACCGGTAAGCACAATAGGCGGATACAGCATGATATTGCTCGTAACCGTGCTGATACAGTTGGCAATATTGTAACTAAGGGTGTAGTTTCCAATATCCCCGACTGTCGTATTTGCGATAGTAGCGTTCTGCAATGTAGATGTGCTGCCATTAGCGAACGTCCATGTATAAATACCGCCCGGCATAAGGTCATTACCCTGTAATACCAGCGCCTGTCCTACGCATACCGGAGTATTGCTGGTAATGGTCGGTATTGGCGGAGCGCCTGGATCGGTCAGCGTTACCGGTCCGACGGTATTGGACATACATCCATCTGGTGTGGTAACATTGATGCCATCGAAAGTGCCGGCGGAAAGACCGGTTATTACCAGTACACCTCCTGCATTTGATGTAAAGTTAAATCCAAGCGACACACCATTGTCGTTATAAATTGTGTTATAAGTTACGTTCCCGGCAATTCCGTTTATCTGCAGTGTAATAGTACCATCAGCACCAAGGCAGGCAGAAGGGCCGGCGGAGTTGATGATAGATATTACTGGTACGGGATTCACAACAACTACGGTAGTGGCAGGGAGCGAAGTGCAGCCGGCTAGTGTAACTGTACAAGTATAGGTGCCGTTGGCATTAAGGGTAGCTGGATTGATGACCGGGTTCTGATTATTAGAAAGGTAGCCCCCTGGTCCGCTCCAGTTGTAGGTAACACCGGTCGCTGCGTCGGTCGCTGTGAAATTGACCGCGCCGCCGTCACATACAGGCGAACTGTTTGTAAGCACAGGAGCAGGAGGGTTTCCAGATGCCACCAGTAGAATTGGTCCAACTACGTTTGAAACGCAGCCGAACGAATTAGTGACACTGATCGTGGTATAGTTGCCGCCGCCGAGATTGATGATCACTACGTTGCCTGTTGCATCGGCAACGATAGTTGTGGTAACAGGTCCGGAAGGTGCCGTATAATGCACGATATAGGTTTCTCCGGGTGCTAAGCCTGACAATGTAATGGTACCGTCGGTGCCGTTGCAGGTTGTAGGGTTAAATAAAGCTGTACCAGTAATGTCAGGAGTAGGATTAACGGTCACGACTGCCGTGGCGACGCAGCCAGGCGTGCCATAAGTGATCGTGGCGGTACCGGCCGACACGCCGGTTACCACACCACCACCAGCTGTGACCGTAGCAACGCCCACGTTGCTGCTGCTCCATGCGCCACCGAGCGTAACATCATGCAATGTTGTAGTAGAACCCTGGCACACAAACAGTGTACCTGTGATAGCGACCGGCAATGGAGTAACAGTGACAACCGCGAATGCCTGGCAGCCGCCGGGTGTGGTGTATGTAATAGAAGATGTGCCAGTGCCCATGCCGGTAACAACACCCGTGCCTGCGCCAACTGTTGCAACCCCTGTAGTTCCGGAGCTCCATGTGCCGCCTGGCGTAGCATCGGCA
>CAINOM010000181.1 GCA_903851455.1 uncultured Bacteroidota bacterium
CGCAAAAGTTGAAAAGATACCCACGTTGAAATTTCTCTAAAACTAGTAAATATCGTTTACCAATAGTTACCCATGTCATTTTGTTAGGATGCAAATGCGACCTCCCTCGAATGGCTTTACAACCACTGTTTTACAATATTTATGGTCTATCGCCAGCTCATTGTTAAAGCTGGTTTCGTCACCACCCTCATACAACACCGCACTTTTCCCCGTAAATGCCTGTACCAGTGAATCATAGTTTGTGTTCCACGCAAGTTGGTTTGCACCAGCCAGGTCCTTCCATTTGTCTCTGTTGGGGTGAATATTGGTGTAGTAGAAGTATATGGGTGTAATAAGGTCGCTGACGTAAAAATGCCTTGCATTGATCCGCTCCTGTTGCGCTATGTCAAAGCCCTTCTTAAACTCCTCGACTTCAAAAGGCTTAAAAATGTATTGGAAGTTGTTGAAGTTAACGAGGCATATCGCTATAATGATCAAGGATGAATATCGTACAACTGCGGATCTTACCTTCAGGAGTTGTTCCAGCCCAATGCCCACCAAAATCAGGATCACGGGCAGAATGAATAACACCACCCGTGGCAGCAATGTGAACTTATGAAACGCTGCTGCACCTAAAAGGCACACCAGCGGTAGCAGCAAAAGGATGGCTACAGGGATGTTCTTTCTCACGAGAAAAATAACGGCAATGACCAGCAATAACAGGTTAAAAGCAGTTGCGATGGTCGTATTTCCCACGGCAGCACCTAGAAAATTGTTGCAGACATCGAGGTTGTGAATGAATTGTTCGGTGGTTCGTGGTATGGCGATCAGAAAGTAATCTTTATGCCAGCTCTGTAAATAATCCGAACGGATCTCATTTTTAAGAAGTAAAAAATAATACAGCAGGAACTGCGCGCCCCATACCGCTCCAACCAACAATAGTATGCCCGTCCTTGACCGGTCTTGCCTTATGAGGAGGCTTAGGTAATAGCCAAACACGCCTGCCAGTACAAATACGGCAGGCATAGAAAACCATATAGCCAGGCTACCTGCTATGCTCCAAATGGCGACGAACGTTAGCGGGCGAACTTTGAGCAGATCTATTTTCAAAGCCAGCCACAGCAGCCCCAGGGTGATCACTACATCTGATGAATACTGTTTTAATTCGGTACCATAGCGAATGTATATATAGCCTGACGACATAAGCAGCAGTGGATACCACAGTGCGCTCAGTCTCACAGCCCTTTTTAAGACCAGCATCATTAGCCATAAAGAGGCAATACCGGAGATGAAAGGAAACAGGCGTAGCGATTGTTCTCCGAATCCGAAAAAAAGAGTCACCAGTTTGACGGACCATAAAAATAAAGGAGGGGCGAATTGATGATAGTTTAAAGGCGCCGCCAAAGCGAGCATATTCCGTTCAAACAGGTTACGAGCCACATTTACCTCGTCAAGTATTAAACTTCGGTTGCTTAAAAATACTGCAATACGTAAAACTATTCCTGCACCTATAGTAAAGTAAGGAATGTATGCCAGGAATTGATCAAAAGTATATCGCGATCTGACTTTCAATATGGGGTTAAGGATATAAATTTCCGATAAATTTCCTTGAATCAGCTTGTGCGTAAGCTACTTTTGCACACACCAAAGGTATTCTTTTAACTTTATGTAAATTCGCCCCGTACAAAGTTGTATCTTAGAAATTATAGTTAGAAATATCAATGGCAGACTTACTCAATCAATATAACGAAGACAGTATCAAGTCCCTCGACTGGAGGGAGCATATACGCCTGCGCCCCGGTATGTATATCGGCAAGCTGGGCGATGGCAGCAGCGTGGATGATGGCATCTATGTGCTGGTGAAGGAAGTGATGGACAATTGCATCGATGAGTTTGCAATGGGCCAGGGCAAGCGTGTAGAACTGACGATCGCCGAGGGTGGCGTCACGGTACGCGACTTTGGTCGTGGTATACCGCTTGGCAAGGTCGTGGACGTGGTAAGCAAGATAAATACCGGCGCAAAGTATGACAGCAAAGCATTTCAGAAATCTGTGGGCTTGAACGGTGTGGGTACCAAGGCGGTGAATGCACTCAGTAAGTATTTTAAAGTGGCATCGTTCCGCGATGGGCGTACGAAAGTGGCTGAGTTTGAAAGAGGCATTCTCACCAAAGACCATAAGGAAACAAGCACCAGCGAGGCTAATGGGACATTGGTTGTTTTCAGGCCGGATGAAACGGTGTTTAAGAACTACCATTTCCTGCATGAGTACCTCGAGAACCAGGTGTGGAACTATTGCTTCCTCAACGCGGGCCTGCAGATACACTTCAATAACAGGAATTACATTTCAAAGAACGGCCTGCTGGACCTGCTCACGCGCAAGACCAATCCTGATAATCTGCGCTACCCTATCATTCACCTGAAGGGCAACGATATAGAAATAGCGCTCACACATACCGGCGACTACGGCGAGGATATTTATTCCTTCGTAAACGGCCAGCACACTACGCAAGGTGGTACCCACCAGGCTGCATTCCGCGAAGCGTTTGTAAAGACCATCCGCGATTTTTATAAGAAAGACTATGATGCATCTGATGTGCGGCAGAGCATCTGTGCCGCTGTTTCGGTAAGGGTGCAGGAGCCTGTTTTTGAGTCGCAGACAAAGACCAAACTGGGCTCGCAGTATGTATGGGAAGGCGGTCCGAGCATGAAGGCGTTTATCGGTGATTTCCTGAACAAGGAACTGGATAACTTCCTGCACAAAAACGCCGCGGTGGCCGAGGCTCTCAAAAAGAGAATAGAACAAAGTGAGCGCGAGCGTAAAGAGCTGAGCGGCATACGCAAACTGGCCAACGAACGCGCGAAGAAAGCCAACCTGCACAACAAAAAACTGCGCGACTGCCGCATACATCTGAACGATGAGCCGCCGACAAAAGGCAGGGATGAATACAATCTGAAGCAGCAGGAATCTACCGTGTTCATCACCGAGGGAGATAGCGCCAGCGGATCTATTACCAAGAGCCGGCAGGTGGAAACACAGGCTGTGTTCAGCCTGCGTGGTAAGCCGCTTAATTGCTACGGACTTACCAAAAAAGTGGTGTATGAGAATGAGGAATTCAACCTGCTGCAGCATGCGCTGAATATAGAGGAAGGCATGGACGGACTGCGCTACAATAACATTGTGATCGCTACTGATGCCGATGTGGATGGTATGCACATTCGTCTGCTTATTATGACATTCTTCCTCCAGTTCTTCCCCGACCTGGTGCGCAACAATCACGTCTACATTTTACAGACACCGCTCTTCCGTGTGCGTAACAAGCAAAAGACCATCTACTGCTACAGCGATGAGGAACGCCAACGCGCGATACACGAAATAGGCAGTAAGGCCGAAATAACTCGTTTCAAGGGGCTCGGTGAGATCTCGCCCGAGGAATTTGCACAGTTTATCGGCGAGGGCATTCGCAAAGATCCTGTTTTGCTGAGCCAGGACGCGCAAATTCAAAAACTGCTTGAATACTATATGGGTAAAAATACACCTCAGCGGCAGGTATTTATTATCGACAATCTGCGTATTGAAAAGGACCTCGCAGAAGAGCTTGGAGTAGAAGTTGGGGCGTAGTATCCCTTTTACATTATTTTTTTGTTGGGCCGCTTAAGTAGTGATAAGTAATGTAATTTTTTATTAAGTTCGCACTAGATTAAGTGATTTATATTTGAAATGTTATGGTAAGATATGTGGCTTTTTTACACGGTATCAATGCCGTGGGTAAAAACCCGGTGGAGATGGGGGATCTTAAAAAACATTTTGAAGCGCTTGGCTTTAAAAAAGTGTCTACCTATCTGCAAACCGGCAATGTACTTTTCGAAACAGACGATACCGGTCATGATACGCTCCGCCAGCTTATAGAGCCCCATCTTGAAAAACAAGTTGGCTTTAGGGTGCCTACACTTATCAGGCGGTTCAGCGAGATCAAAAGCGCTATCGAAAACAATCCTTTTGATAATGTAAGGGCAGGTGAAGCCAGCAAGTGGTATATCACATTTTTATCTGATACACCGGCGAATGAGGTGAAAGGTTCCCTTGGCGTATTTTCCAACGACTCTGAATATGCACGGATCGTAAAGAATGAGGTCTATATCTACGCTTCCAACTATACCAAAACACACTTCTCCAACTCCTATATCGAGCGCAAACTTGGTGTTTCTGCCACTACAAGGAATTGGGATACAGTGAATAAGCTGCTGGAACAATAAGCGTTTACCGACATTTTCCCCTCATTTACCGCCGTGGTTTATTTTCTTACCTAATACCATTTCCCTGCGGGCTCCGTTATATCTAGTTTTGGGTCACAAACGAATGATATGCGAGACCGTAATTTCAGAAGAAGAGATTGGAGCGATCCAAAGTGGGAAGAACATCTAAAGGTATATCAACAGCAAAGGCAGAGAAACCGCGCTTTTTTCGGCATAGCTATGGCTATAGTTGGTATTATC
>CAINOM010000182.1 GCA_903851455.1 uncultured Bacteroidota bacterium
CGTATGCCGAACGGCACGTACGGTGGTGTGAGAGGACGGTGAGGGAACTAATCCCTCACCTCCTACTCAATTGGTATAATCTTCATCACATTTAAGGTTCGGCCCCAGTTGCAGTTGTGGCAGCCTTAAGCCAAAGGCTCAAAAAACTTATCGGTAAGAAAAAAGACAGTATCAACAAAGAATGAAATTTTATTGATGCTAATAGCATTTTCGTCATGCAGGTCGTCAAGGAGAATGCCAAGATGCTGGTTGTAGTAGTCATTTCTCCTCGTGTGCTCAAAGCCATTCTGTTGCAAAAACTCTTTTACATTTTCAAGGTCAATTTCTTCTGTGCGTATAATATGTGGTTGCTCTATTACGGCATATAAGACGTGGGTTATGCCTGTTCTAAGCTAAGAGGCAAATTTTTGATGAGATCTGTTTCGCTGCATCGGCCCTTTCCTTGAATGAGATTTTGTAATTCATGCTTCATGGATATGAACCAAAATTACGACTGAAATTATAACGCCAGCAGCACTGTCGCTATTCGCCGGCTACCATTTTCCCGGTGCTCTTAAAAACACCATTACTAATTGAATAGTAGTAGACACCTGCTGGTAATTGTTCACCAAAGATATACTGGTGCTTACCGGAGTTTTGCTTTCCAAGATGTTTGGTGAATACGCGCTGACCGAGGACGTTCGTTACTTCCAGCAGTACATCATCAGATGCCCAGCGAAGTGTATAGACAATTGTTGTGCTGGTACTAAATGGGTTTGGGAAATTGTAGGCATCATGGTCGTAGTTTGCAACCTCTTTAACTCCGGTGTTGGGTACGCTAAGTTTGTAGATGGTATTGCCACTGGCGTACATCAGGGTGTCGCTGAATTTGCGGAAACGATTGATGGAGTATGCTGAACCGGTGACAGCATAGGGCATTGTAGAAACACCAAATGTAGTGTCTATATTCCAGGTGTTGCCGCCATCCTGCGTGATATAGGTGCCGTGCAGAAAGTCTCCGCCTATCCAGCCGGTGGAGTCGTTGATGAAACCAATTCCTTCTTCATCATAGCTGGGGGCAAAGACATGCTCCGTCCAGGTAAGTCCTCCGTCCGTGGTTTTCAGGTACCAGGTATCATAGATGGTTTGCGACCCGCCAAATTCTATACTGGCGTAGCCGACATTCCTGCTGGGGAAGAATATTTTCCAGACCCTGTCGGTATCGGCGCGGGTGGAGTGATAAGCATAGGTCCAGGACTGGCCGCCGTTCACGGTATACAGGATCATAGCTGTATGGTCGCTAGCCATGCCGGTGATGAAGCCTGTATCTTTATTGAAGAAGTGCCCATCTACGAGTCCGAAGGCCAGGCTGTCCATGCCGGTGAACGTCCAGGATGCGCCTTTATCCGTAGTCTTCACGTAGCCTGCCGGTCCGAAAAACCGGCCATAAGCAAAGACAACCGAGTCAGTGACCACTGATATACCACAGATGCCAGCAGGGTGGGGATGGGGCAGGTTCACCGGCGCCCAGCTTATACCGCCATCGTGCGTTTCATAAAACGGAACGGTGTCGGCGGTAAAGGGTACACCCATGTACGTAGCAGTGTCTGCGAGATTGCCTACCCAGCCATTAAGTGAATCTGCAAAGCCTACGGAACGGTAAAATGTGTTTGAACTATCCACCAGCTTCTGCCAGGTATCGCCGCCATCTGTGGTTTTAAATATCCTGCCGTATTGGGTCGGCGCGAGGTAGTCGTAATTCGGGTTAATGGCCCAGCCCATCTGAGGCGTTACAAAGTAGAAATCATCGAAGCGCCAGCTGGTGGGTGCGGCGGGCAATGAATGCCAGGTATACTGGGCGTTGGAAATTAGGCTCAGCGATAATAACACTGCAACCGTACATATAGATCTCATGCTATGACTTTTTGAAGTTGAGCGTGCTGAACAACGATGTATACAATAAAGACGTATA
>CAINOM010000183.1 GCA_903851455.1 uncultured Bacteroidota bacterium
ACCGGTCCCCTCTCCTACGTCCTTGGTGGTGAAAAACGGTTCAAATAACTTCTTCTTCGTGTTTTCATCCATCCCGGTCCCATTATCTGCGATCTTAATAAAAACATTGGTATCGTCAAAGGTAGTCGAAATAGTAAGCAGGCCGCCCTCTGCATCTCCGAATTTTTTCCTCACGGCATATATGCCATTGGAAATAATATTTAAAAACACCTGGTTCAGCTTTCCGGGATAACACTCAATAAGCGGAAGGTCGCCATAATTTTTTTGCACTTTCACCAGGTTCACCAGCAAATTATTGGTAATGACAAGCGTCGATTCCAGGCCTTCATTAATGTTTGCCTTCTTGAGATCGTCCTCATCAAGGCGGGAGAATATGCGCAGCCCCTTCACTATTTCCGCTGTTCTTAATGCCCCTTCGCCTATACCGCTAAGCAGTTGATCGATCTCTTCCTTCAAGTACTCGAAATCGATCTCCTCTTTATAGGCTACTATCTTTTTTTGCTTATCGGCCGAAGTGCCGTCAACGGTAGCGATCTCACCGATGGCCTCTACCGCTTCAAGCAGTATCCGCACATCCCTGTTTAGCGGCTTTACATTCGATGTCACAAAGTTGATCGGGTTATTGATCTCATGTGCAATACCCGCAGTGAGCTGACCTAGAGAGGCCATTTTCTCGGACTCCACAAGTTGTGTTTCGGCATCCTTGAGCTCCTTCATCGCCTTATTCAGTCCGTCATTAGACACCTGCAATTCGTAGGTACGCTCATTGACCTTTGCCTCCAGCATTACATTCTGTTCGCGCACGATACGCTCGTTCTCCTGTAGCGCCATCATCGCCTGCTCCTGCGACAATTCCTTATCGCGCCGGTAGATATTGATCTTATCGGCAAGGGCGAAGGACAGCAAGGTAACCTCTGCAGCCGACCCAAAGAGCAGCGAATAGACCGTAAAATTGTTGTAAGGGATCAGCCCAAAGTCTTTCGTAACGTAAACAATAATACCCAGCATCAGCGAAGACCACCCTATCAGGTAATACTTGGCTTCCTGGTATCCCTGTTTATACAGGTAAATGGATATGCCGAGTATCACCAGTGCTATCGTTGACTGCGTCGGCAGAATGGCCCTGTAAGTAACCGAATAATAACCGAGAGCGCTGGTGATCATGTATACCAGGTAGATCAGCTGAAAAAACTTCAGCACATAGAATAGCCTTGGAGAAGTCTTCTTGAGCCGCATGAACTCGATCAGGAACTGAACCCCAACGATGCTTACCAGTGCCGTAAACAGGAATATACTGTAATTCGCAAACCATGGAGAATTAGGCCATAAATACTTAAAGGTGAACCCGGTAAGCGAAGCCTGCGTAAGCCCCACAAACAAGGTATGCAGCACATAAAATACGTAGCTCTTCTCCCTGATGCTCAGGTACACAAAAAGATTGTACAAAAACATCACGAGTATGATACCGCAGTAAATACCAAACCAGATATTCCGGCTCGTAGCATCGCTATAGTAAGAGTCAAGATCAACTATTCTTATCGGGGCGAGCACCTGTTCCTTACCGGTTATCTGCAGATAGTAGGTTTTTTCTTCCCCCGGTTTAAGGTTCAGATCGAACAGGAAATTTGTTCCGTTATACTTCCTGGCTCCAAACGGATACTTCATACCGGCTTTAATAACATGATACTGGTTGTTACTATCCGGCGAGTAGAGATTCACTTCCTCCAGCACCGGCTGCACTACCTCGATGAAATTCCGGTTGGTATTGTTAACATTGGATACCGTAAACCTAAGCCAGAAAGTAGACTGCGATACCTGGAAGTTCGTGATTGACTTATCGTTCAGCTTAAAATCACTGCTGTTAAGAACGTCATTTATCTGCAGTTGATTTGATTTGTCTTCCAGGGTAAATATGTGGGTGCCAATAAGTGCTGGAACAAATTTATCGTCAAGAGTTACTTTATCGATTGCGTACGAAAAATGCGAAATAATTACTAACAAACAGAGGCAAAAGAGTTTCTTCATGCGATCGTCAAATGTTTTGGTTAATACAGTAATTACTTTTTAGCCTTCTGAAAATCAAGACTGTATGATATCTCAATATTTCCCTTAGGCCCGTATTCCATCCTCGTAATTTCAGGATTATCACGCAATTCAAAGATCAGCCTTTTCTCTTCGGGCAGTGCATCGGGCAAATTTAAGGTATCTTTTATGATAATGCTTGTAGCCACCAGGTCCAGTTTCGGATAAATGAAAGTACCCTCATTACCAATAGACGTTTCCTTTTCAAAACCTTTTTCTACGCTTATTTGCAAAGTATGCGGTGCGCACAATGCGAACAATGTCGGCAGCTTCAGCTGCTGCGTGACACTGATGCCTACCCGCATGAGAAAATAGCTGCCAAGGCCGTAACCGGCAACCGATTTGGCATTCCACAGACCGCACAATTCACCTGTGCCAATGGGGATATACTTCGCAATAAGTTCGTATACTCTTGTATCTACGATGGCTATCGCATCTTCCATAGGAAGACGTGTAACACCATCCGCAATGTGAATTCTTATCCCGCCTACCGTCTCCCCTGTTTCCTTATTTTCTACGATCATCACGTACGCGGCGGGATTATGAAACCAATCCGTACTTGACGACGTAACCTTGCTTACACCATAGTCGCGCAAAACATTAGCATGCCCTTCGGCAAATGCTTTGCAAGACTCCTGATCATCAATGGCTCTGAAGGCTCTGATACTTATCATTTAGCTGGCTAAAATGTTACCTGAAAAACTACAATCCTGTTTATTTCCTTTCGCCCCCCATCAATATCAAGCTAATTTACAAATAATACCTTATCAAGGGGCTTACGCAGTGCTCTTTCTTTTTGCTCTGCGCCGTAAAATAATCTAAAAATAAACACAGGATAGCGACCATTTTCCAATCTCAAAAGCCGGGTTAATGTCTCATGTATATTTTTCAGTTGATCAAGCTCATACGCATTAAAATCTTTAGCACCATCGCCCAGGTACCTTTCCAGCATAAAGGTTGCCTGAGAAACCGGTTGAAAAGAAATACCGCGATGGCTGGCCTCCAGCCATACGCGCTGCAAAGCCCTGCCCCCGTTCAAAAAATGCTCAGGTCCATGGCCATCCATATTGATCACACCTATGCCGGATGCACTGATCACACCTTTTCGGGATATTTTCTTGAAGCCTTCCCCTTTCGC
>CAINOM010000184.1 GCA_903851455.1 uncultured Bacteroidota bacterium
ATATTAGAAGATAAGGCTGGCAACATCTGGTTCGGTACTGATGCCGGCCTCTCCCGCTACGATGGAAAATCTGTGGCTATTATTCCCATCGTGGTTGAGCGCCAAAGCTATTTTCCAGGTACCGGTTCCGCCGGGGCTTCTCTTTCCACGAGTAATGCAGTATGGAGTATGTTGCAGGATAAAAATGGCAAACTTTGGTTTGGCACAAAAGAGGGGGTCTATTGTTACAATGGACAAACCTTTACCCGGTTTTTAGATAATGACGGCATTGCAAATGCGGGCAATCTTCACCTTAAAATGGTAGATTGTATGCTGCAAGATAAAAATGGAGTCATCTGGTTCGGCTCGATGGAAAATCAATTACGAGTTTTAAACCCGAGGGCAATGGGTGGATCCGTACAATAGTAGAAGATAAAAAAGGGGTGATCTGGCTTAGCACACGGAGCCGTGGTAATTGGCGTTATGATGGCCATAACTTTACTAAATTCACAAATAAAGAAGGCATTGGCAACCCCGTAATCGTAGACAGAACCGGGAGTATCTGGTTCAGCGGAGGTGAGAATGAGAACGGGTATGGAGGCGATGGTGGCATATGGCGATATGATCCTTCGGCGTCGCCCACCGCTGCTTCAAAATCATTTAAAAATTTCACAACGAAAGATGGCCTGGGCGATTATTCGGCCTGGTGTATGGTTGAAGACCGGGACGGAAACATTTGGGTGGGTACCAGGAACATAGGATTGTACCGATTTGACGGAAAGACCTTTACAAATTTTTCGGCACCTGCAGGTGTGAAATGATCGCAGGACAAATCTCCTGAAATGAAAAAGCCCCCACCCGGGGATCATACCTCTTAAACTTTCCCGTATTCATTTTTATCAGTATTATAACATCCGGGCTATTTGCTCACCGGAATATTTTTATATTTTTACGAAGGTTCCACCTTTTAAATATTCTTTTATGAGCTTTTTTGAAAGACTCCGCAACGAGTTTATTGATATCATCGATTGGCCTAACCAGGACACGGATACGCTGGTGTGGAAATTTCCACGCTACGACAATGAAATAAAGATGAACGCCAAACTGACTGTGCGCGAGGCACAGCAGGCTGTATTCATTAATGAGGGTAAGATAGCCGATGTATACATGCCGGGCATGTATACGTTACAGACCCAAAACATGCCGATACTCTCCACCCTCAAGGGCTGGAAGTACGGATTTGAAAGCCCTTTCAAGGCAGATGTATTTTTCGTAAGCACCCGCCAGGCCATAGACCAGAAATGGGGCACCAAGAATGCTATTACACTCTCTGACGACCGTTTCGGGATGATCGAGATCCGCGCGTTTGGCACTTATGCTTTTAAGGTTACTGATGCCGGTAAATTTCTGAAGGAAATTGCCGGTATTGACCGCGAGTATACGACAGAAGAGATAGAGGGGCAATTGAAGAGCATTATTTCTACCCGCTTCACTACAGCAGCCGGCGGCGGAAATATACCGATCGAAAAATTCGCGTCCAACCTCGATGGCCTCTCCACCATGATCCAGGAAAAGCTCAATGCTGACTTCGAGGCATACGGCTTGTTGATCACTAAATTCCTGGTAGAGAACGTATCCATGCCGGAAGATCTGAAGAAAGAGATATTCGAGTATTCGCGCCTGAACAAAATAGACATGCAGAAGCTGACACAGTTCAGGGTTGCGGATAGTATCCCGATCGCCGCAGCCAATGAAAGCATTGCCGGCCTGGGAGCTGGCATAGGCGCTGGCATAGGCGTGGGCAATATGATGGCCGGTGCGTTCAGCCAGGCAAATGCCGCGCAGCAGCAGTCCGCTGGCCCATCGGGTCCGCCGCCGCTTGCGCAGCCCGTGCAATATTTCACCGGTACTGATGGCAAGCAGGCTGGCCCTTTTGATCCGGGCCAGGTTCAGCAAATGATACAGAGTGGCGCCATCAGGCGCGATACCCTGATGTGGAAGGCGGGAATGCCTGCATGGGCGGCAGCAGAGAGTATAGGCGATATAGCTTCGTTTTTCAGCGCTACCCCACCGCCGTTAAATTGATCTTCAAACTTTGAACATAGTAACTAACCTCCGCATGCAACCCAAAAAACTGATAGCCCACAGCCGGGCGATACGTCCTGTTATGTTTATGTTTTGCCTGGCACTTGCCGACCCGGCCTTTGCACGGGTGGGCGGAGCCGGAGGCCATAGCAGTCACAGCAGCAGTAGTGGCAGCGGAGGAGGTGGTGGCGGTTTCTTTTTTTTCACCGATTCGCCTGTGCTCAATTTCCTCATTATAGCAATCGTTGTCATCTACTATATTGTAAAGTATCTCAACAAGCAGTCAAATAACAATGAAACCAATTCTGCAGCGGTACCTATGACTAATGCAGTACCCTTTCCGGGCGGACTGGATGAAGAGAAAGTGGCCAGTTCGTTCCTTGCGATACAGGACGCGTGGCAGCGCAAAGACCTGAAGAATGTAAGGAAGTGGCTGTCGGACGGGATGTATCAGCGGCTCACCACTCAGTTCAAAATGATGAATGCGTTGGGGCAATCGAACGTATTATCTAACATAAGCATAGAACGCATTACGGCAGCGGATACAAACACGGAAGGCAACTATCAAACCGCTGAAGTTGCCATATCGTTTACAATGAACGACAGTTTTGTATGTTCTAAATTTCCCAGCCTCAACGAATCCTACCAGGGGGATTCGGATACCGAGTTCTGGACATTCATCAAGCGGACGGATGCGCCTAACGAGAAGAACTTATACGACAACAACAACTGCCCGAACTGCGGAGCACCATTTGAAGTGAAAATGGGCGAGATAAGCCGCTGCAGCAACTGCAATACACTTACCAACAGTGCCGCATATGACTGGGTACTGAGCGAGATCACGCAGCAGGACGACTATACAGGCGGCGCCGGGATGAGCAATGAACAGGCGCTGGCTACACTTATGGCCGGTGATCCGTTCTTCTCGGCACAGCGTATGGAGGATATAGCCTCTAATGTATTTATGCAGATCATGGAGGTATTATCCATTTCCGACAAGAAAAAACTGACGCGTTTTGCCGATGAGCCGACTGTAGACGCTGTGATGAAGTACAAACAGGGCCTGAAGCCATTTGTATTCGACAGGCTATATCTTAATAGCGCAACCCTAGATAACTGCGATGTGGCGGGCGATGTTGTAAAACTACATTTTGACCTGCGGTGCACCTATCGCCGCGTAAGTACTGAAGGCAGACTCCAGATTTTGGACAATGATTTTGTGACCACCAGTTTCGCGCTGGAGCTGTCAAGGAATAAGATCGTAGCCCAGAAAGCGGAATTTGTGTACAGCCACGAGTGCAGCTTCTGCGGCGCCCCGTATACCGATACTACCGATGACCATTGCACCTACTGCGATGCACCCGTTATTGATATAAAGAAAAACTGGGTACTTACCGGGGTTACCTTGGGTTAGAATCCGGGGCTGCGGGCGGTTTGTTCGCATTAAATCATTTAGCTTTGTCAAATGACCGCACCGAATATTTTCGGTGCGTCGTTAAACATAAATATCCCAGCATGGCTGCAAGAAAACGCA
>CAINOM010000185.1 GCA_903851455.1 uncultured Bacteroidota bacterium
CAAAAAAAATGAGCAATATTGCCGCACTGATCACAATCCGGAAAATCCAATAATCAGGGAATCCTGGTTATATTTGATATAACAAAAAACGCCAGCCATGAAACAAGTATACCTCATCCTTATAGTGGCTTTGTTTATCAGCAACGCCCATGCTCAATGCTTTAAAAAAGGTTCGCTGCTCATCAGTCTTTCAGAAGGCACTAGCTACACTACGTTCTCCACATCCGCTCCGGGCAATACCGGTAACAGCGGAACCACCGCAAATAACGGAGGTATAGATGTGATACACACAGACAACATCACCGGCGTCCGCGACCCCATCACCATAGAATATGGCCTCACCAACCACTGGGGCATGGGCATAAACATGGGCGGTGATATTTATCATGCCGACCCATCGAAATTCTACGGTTTCCAGACCGCCACCAACGATATTAAAGTCATCACCAGCGAGCTCACGCTCGATGCCAACTATCATTTTTTCGTCACCCGCCATTTCGATCTCGCGGCATTTGCGTCCCTCGGCTTCTCGTCAGTTTCTTTCAACGGCAATGATGGCGATCATTCTTACCGGTACAGATCCGGTGGGCTGCTCGTGCGAACAGGCACCAGGGCGAGGTATTATATCACCAAACGTTTCGGTGTTCTGGCGATGGTCAGCACCTTCGCCACCCGCAACGGCACCGACGGTGTAAAAGGAAATACCGTAGGCAATGGCTACTCCAGTACCGTCAAAGGCTCAGCTATTGAATTTGGACTGTGTTATAGGGTGTTAAGATAGGCAAGTGAATATTAATTATCGCCGCCAATAGCCCCGAACTTTAGTTCGCGGGTTACCTCAGGTAAGGTATGAGGCTTTAGCCTGGATCAGGCAAGACAGATAGTATAGAAGGATTGAAAGTATTATGGCTACAAAGCGGGTAAGAAGGATCAGAAAAACAAACGCATACACGCTCCGCAACAAAGTAAAGATCCTCCGTGGTGGAGCTCAATTTTTCCGGGCCATCGAAGATATTGCTGCCAGCGCGCAATATTCACTGCATCTGCAGACCTATATATTCGATGAGAACGATACGGGGAACAGAGTAGCAGACGCCTTGATCAGCGCGGCCAAAAGGAACGTCTTTGTTTATGTGCTGCTGGATGCCTACGCATCGCAAAAGCTCTCCCCCGCGTTTATCGCCCGCCTCCGGGATGCCGGTGTACACTTCGCTTACTTCCGGCCCTTGGTACTGAGCAATGTCTTCTACCTGGGCCGAAGGCTGCATCACAAGGTTATTGTAGCAGATGCACGTGTCTGCATGGTGGCTGGGATAAACATAAGCGACCGCTATAACGACATCGGGGATACCCCCGCGTGGCTCGATTGGGCTGTGCATGCCGAAGGAGAAGTAGCGCGGCACCTGAATGATGTGTGCATCCGCGTCTGGAACCGCTCTGCGCTCCGCAAGAAGTGCCTGGCCACAGCACCACCCCAATCTCCCCTGCCCTCGGAAGAGTGCCTGGTGCGCATTCGCAGACACGACTGGGTCTACAGTCACACACAGATCACGCGCAGTTACCGCGAATTGTTCAATGCGGCACATAAACACGTTACGCTGATGACCAGTTATTTCTGGCCGCCGTTCAAGCTGCTGAAACGTATGGCCGAAGCATCCCGCCGGGGAGTTAAAATAAAACTGATACTCACCGGCCGCGCAGATGTGCCATTCGCTAAGTACTCCGAGCGGTATCTCTATCCATGGCTGTTCCGGCACAATATGGAAGTCTATGAGTACAACAAGAATATCCTGCATGGTAAGGTGGCCACCCGCGACAACGAATGGCTCACAGCAGGATCTTATAATGTAAATAATATCAGCGCTTTTGCAAGCGTCGAACTAAATCTGGACATTAGCGATCGTCCACTTGCCACGGACCTCACAGACAAACTGCAGGCAATAATAGACGATGACTGTACACAGATCACTTCCGATAGTTTCAGCGCTTCAAACAATGTATTGAAACGGTTTGGATACTACCTGTCGTACCGCTTTATTCACATTGTTTTTTACCTGTTCACCTTCTACTTCACTCAAAAACGCGAGAAAGATTAAATGATCAGATACCCTTTATCCGCCGCCAGAAGGCCAGCACAGCTGCCTTATCCCAACCCGCAAAACGCCCGCGCTGCACGATCAGCTTATTGTCATCGGGCTGCGTCAAAAAATAATGAAACACAAACCGGGGATCGGGACGCTCCCACCCTCTCATCTCACCAAAACGCATCACATTGAACACAAGCGTATCATGCCACATCTCAGCCGTATAATAGCCATTTGAAAACTGCAGCAGCTTATCCAGGTCATTTTTGCCAACCTGAGGCACTAACAAAGAATCGCCGCGGCTCACAAAATGCAGTCTCAGGTCGCTCTTGTCAAAAACAGACCGGTAGCCGGTGTAGTAGCCGCTATCATCCTTCGCAACCACATACCAGAGCATATTATTAAGTGGCGTTGGCGTAGTGAAATACTCCTTACCCCGGATAGCATTGCCCCCAAGAACCTTTTCAACTTTACTATCTATAGACAACTTAAAACATATCCCCATGACCAGGTACACTATGCTTAAACCTAACCCCATCTTTATCCAAAGCATCCTCTTGCTGCTCGCACGCTTCAGCAATAAAAGCGCCACCATGGCAATAGCCGGCCAGATACTGAACAAAGGATCAGCAACAAACATCGTATTGAACGAAACCCGGTAATGGCTAAAAGGCTCAAACCACCCGGTACCATAGGCATTAAATGCATCAATGAATATATGTACCCCCATTTGCAAACCCCAAAACAACACCCATCTGCCTGAATTCATGCCCGATGACCGGAACATTTTAGACGAACACCACGCCAATAACGGGCTTAGGAGCAGCACAAATAAGATAGAATGCGTAAAACCCCTATGCGCAAGCACATCCCCCGCCACCGGCAGCCAGAACGACGCCACAAAATCTATATCTGGGATATTCTGGGCTAAAGCGCCTAAAATAAGGGCCTTTTTGCCAATTTGCCTGCCGGCTATAGCCTCTCCGATGCACGCACCTAGTACAATATGAGTAAGTGTATCCATCGATTATTTAATAAAAAATAAAAAAATCACAGGCAAACGTTTGAATTTTTATTTTTAATTCAATATTTTACACGCAAATTACAACATCATTACCTGACCAAAACAAAAAAAAGACCACTTTATGAAACTGAACATTGTTACAATCCTACTGTTTACCGTGCTTTTGACCACTGGCATCAGCACAAAATCAAACGCCCAACATTGCGGCTGGCACAGGTACGGCTACTGGGCTCCTGAGCATAGCGAAGCTACTCATTGCGGTGATTACCACGGATGCTGGGGTGGCTGGCGTTCTGCACATTGCTGGGGCGGCTATTGCACAGCCGAAATGCGCCAGCATGCAATTGAAGACAGCACAAATTGCGCTAAATACCACGAAGACATGAAAGCTGCACACGCGAAATATGAAGAAGGCGATGCTATCATGCGCAACAGCAACCACGGATGCTGGGGTCACGGTTACTGCGGCCATGGCTGCGGTCATTGGGACGGCGGCTGGTGGGGCGGATGGCGCCACAGCAGGTATTACTATCGCGGAGCTGGTTATTAATAACCACTCTTCAAGATAATTAATAAAGGCTACCCGAAAGAGTAGCCTTTATTAATTTAGTATTTGCAGTACACTATCTCCCCATTCTCCGTAATACCTTTTCAACATCCCCGGGCGTGTCTATACAATGGCTTTCAAACCGGGTAGGCACACACTTGATCTTAAACCCGCTTTGCAACCAGCGTAGCTGCTCCAGTGATTCAGCCTGCTCCAGTGATGACACGGGTATTTGCGATATCTTTTCAAGTACATCCCTCCTATAAGCATACATGCCCACGTGACGGTGATAGTTGAAATGCAGGTGCCACTCTTTTTCGTCCACGCCTTTAATGAATGGTATCACCATCCGGCTGAAGTAGAGCGCCTCCATATTGTCGTTCAGCACGATCTTCACTTCACCCGTGTCGAACAACTCTTCGTGATTGCTTACCGGTATCATTTGCGTAGCAAGCTCGGTTGTTCCGTCTTTTAATATCGCAGCCAACTCATCTATCTGCTGTGGATCTATGAAGGGCTCATCTCCCTGTATGTTAATCACGTAGGTGTAGTCCGGCCCTAACTGCTGCAGGGCTTCCAGGCAACGATCGGTACCATTAGCGTGATCTGGTGAGGTCATCACCGCCTCCCCGCCAAATGACTGCACATGCCGCAGGATGCGCTCATCGTCGGTAGCTACTACTAGCTTATGCAGCAACTTGCTTTGAGCCGCCTGCTCGTACACCCGCTGTATCATGCTTTTCCCCTGTATATCAATAAGGGGCTTGCCCGGGTACCGGGTAGACGCATACCGCGCGGGGATAATACCTGCTATCATTAAGATTCAGTGCTGTTATTAATATCTCTTCAGGTCCTGTATATCCAGCATTCCGAATGGCTTACCGTTTTCGAGCACCAGTATAGTATCTACATTCATCTTCTTAAATATGGCTTCCGCCTCATTAAGCAGTGCATTTGCATCTACGCTGATCGGTGTTTTATACTCGAGATCACCTATTTTCTTGCCTAAGATATGCTCGCCATCTTTCTGCAGTAAACGCCTCAGGTCCCCATCTGTAAATATGCCCTTCAGGCTGCCATCTGCGTTCACAACCGTGATGCAGCCAAAGCCGTATTCGGTCATCTTCACAATAGCATCCTTCATATTGGTATCGGCATTTACCACTGGGTTAGTGCCGTTTATCGCTTCTTTCACACGTACGGTCATCAGCCTGGTATCGCTCAGGAACTGCTCTGTGCCAACGGTAGTGAAATTATTATCGGTCAGTGATTTCAACACTTTCAGTGGTACTGTTATCGTATGAACGCCTATGTTGATGGCATTGCGTACATGCTCAGAGTTACGCACCGAGCTGAACATGATCTTGGTGTCGTAACCATAATGGTTTACGGCGTCTACACATTGTTCCACGAGCGCAAGAGCATCATGCCCCTGGTCTTGCAACCTGCCTACCAACGGACATACATAACTAGCGCCGGCATGCATGGCCATATAGGCCTGCTGCAGTGTATATACAAGGTGTACATTTACCAGGAGACCTTCGTTGCGGAGCAGTTTGCAGGCACGAACGCCTTCCAGGGATACCGGTATTTTGAATACTGTCTTTTTCGGATCAAGGCCCAGGTCCAGCTGGCGGCGGGCTTCTTTTACCACATCTTCAGCTGTGTTGCCAAGTGCCTCTATCTGGAGCACCGGTACCATTTTAGATAGCTTTACAATAGTTCCATCTATATCTGCAATGCCTTCGCGCTGCATAAAAGTTGGTGTGGTCGTCAACCCATCCAAAAAACCTAATTTAAAGCCTTCTTCAATCTCTTTGAGGTTGGCCGAATCGAGATATAATTCCATTTTGTGTGTTTACTTTATTTGTTGTTCGAAAAGCTAATATACTCTAAATCTTGTTACCTGTATTTTACCTCTATGGCGTGAAACTCGATAAGCGGCTTTAAAAATTCCTCGAGTTTGTAAACGCTAAGCTGGCTGGCTGCATCGCAAAGCGCCTTTTCAGGTTCCGGATGGGTTTCAATAAAGATACCATCGACACCTGCTGCAACACCTGCATAACTAAGCACTGGCAAAAACTCCTTGGCCCCACCTTTAGCATCTGCGCTTGGGATACCATATTTGCGTATAGAATGTGTAATATCAAACACAACAGGATAACCGAGCTGCGCCATATGATAGAAACTACGGGGATCAACGACAAGGTCATTATACCCCATAGTATAGCCGCGCTCGGTAAGAATGATCTGATCGTTGCCGCTTTCCAGGCATTTGGTAACCGGATGCTTCATATTCTCTGGGGCCAGAAACTGACCGTGCTTGATATTGACAACCTTGCCCGTCTTCGCCGCCGCTACCATAAGACCTGATTGCATACATAGGTAAGCAGGTATCTGCAGTATGTCGCAAACCTCGGCAACCGGCGCCGCATGATCGGGATAGTGAATATCGGTCAGAAGCGTAAAGCCAAATTGCTCCTTTACTTTGGCAAGTACCTTGAGGCCTTTATCGAGTCCCGGGCCGTCATAGTATTTCAGGCTGCTGCGATTGTCTTTTAAAAATGAGGACTTGTAAATGATAGGTATATTCAGCTTCTCGCTGACCTCGCGTAGCTTTTCAGCCGTTTTCATCATTATGCTCTCTTCTTCTATAACGCACGGTCCTGATATCAGGAAAAGTTCATCGGCTCCGCAGCTTATATTACCTACTTGTATCTTTTTCTTACTCATGATCTTAGTTTTTAGCCTAATTGGTGTCCAGCATAAAGATGTTGGGCACCGACCTCGCTACATTCTTTTATAAAGTTCTTTAATAGTATCGATCGTTACCTTCTCTTTCCAATCAGCGCCAATAGCGTGGTTCCACATATGCGGGAGATTGTATGCGACTTCGGCCATGGCAGTAATTGTTTCATCTGTCCAGCCTTTGCTTAAGCCCTGCGGTAACTCTACCTTGTGTGTCTTCAGCATTTGTTTCAGTTCTGCAACCCCTTCGCCATAATAATCCTCCAGGTGCTGGAACGCGAGACAATTGGCGTAGCAATGCTTTTCGCCAAGTATCTTAGACAGACCGTAAGACAGCGCATGACATACACCCACCTCTGAATAAGTAAGACTAAGGCCGCCCATCATAGATGCCACCATCAGCTTATCATCATTATCCGGTGTCTGGCCTGAGTGCTCGCCAAGGTATATCTCCCGACAAAGCTTCAGTGATTGCTCCGCGTATGCATGACTATACGCATTATTCAACGTACCGTTTTCAGACTCTATGCAGTGTATGTAGGTATCCATACCTGTATACAGCCATTTATCAACAGGAACCGAAGCGATAAGCTCAGGGTCTAGTATCACCTGGTTAAAAACGGTCCAGTCACATTTTAGTCCCAACTTTTTTACCGGCCCTGTAAGCACCGCAGTCATAGATACTTCAGCACCTGTGCCTGAAATGGTTGGTACTCCAAGATGATATATACCCGGCTTTTTGATGAGGTTCAGGCCCTGGTATAAGACTGAGGAGCCTTCATTGGTAAACATCAATGAGATGGCTTTGGCAATATCCATTATAGAGCCGCCCCCTATCCCTACCACACCTGCCGGCAGGCCTTTTGCAGAGCGTATTTCATCCCGCAGGCTGTCGATCTGATCCGTAGTTGGTTCATGAGGATCTACATCAATAAAACGGATAACATCATCGGCCGACGCAGGAATGCGTTTTTCAAGCTCCTTCCCTTTAAAGTAGTTATCCACTACAAAAAGAAAGAACTTATCATTCTCGTTGCGCTTCTCAGCGAGTATGCCTTCCATATTGGCAAAGCTTCCTCTTCCGAAAACGACCTTATCTATATTCTTGAAATTCTTGTGCATTCGCAAAGTAAAAATTCAAAAGTAAAAATTCAAAAAGCCTTACATGGCCGGCACTAAAGAAGCTTTTTTCACTGCGTTTGAAATATTGATTGCCAGCGCTTTCATCTCTTCATCAGTCCAGGTGCACCTAACACCGAAAGAAATAAGGCGGCCAATAACTTCCTGCGACTTTGGCAAATCCAGTTTAGTGTAATCCTGTGGCATGCCCAGTACCTGCGCTGGTAGCTTCGACGCAGTTCTCATGTTTTTCAGATGATCCCATTGGTTGACGAAATGGTACATATTGGTGTACCAATAGTTGAAGCCGC
>CAINOM010000186.1 GCA_903851455.1 uncultured Bacteroidota bacterium
GGGCCTTGCGTTCAAGCCGGAAACGGATGACATACGCGATGCGCCATCACTTGACCTGATAAACGAACTTCTTGCAGCGGGTGCAAAACTCCGCGTGTTCGACCCCGAGGCAATGAAGAATGTGAAGCAGCTGATGGGCGACAAAATATACTATTCCGAAGACCAGTATGACGCGCTCACCGGCGCCAGTGCGCTTATAGTAGTGACCGAATGGAGCGAATTCAGAAACCCTGATTTCGAGCGCATCTGCAACACATTAAAGCACCCTGCCGTTTTCGATGGCCGGAACGTATACTCCCTGGAGAAAATGGAAGAACTTGGCGTTTATTATGAAAGCATAGGCAGGAAAGTGGTACACCCGCAGATACACGATACACTGCCGGCACCGCACAACATCATACTCAGGGAAAGAACGACCCGTGATTGACACGTTGAAAAGTTGATAAGTTGATAGGTTAAAAAGTCAACTGAGGAATACATTATAAATTGCGGACGCTTTATACTAAAGACTAACTACTTAGACAATAAAAAAAAATGGCAAAACGGATACTCATTACAGGCGCAGCAGGATTCCTCGGCTCTCATTTATGCGACCGTTTCCTGAAAGAAGGCTATGAAGTAATAGGGATGGACAACCTGCTTACAGGCAACATCAAGAACATTGAGCATCTCTTCCCTGTTCGCGAGTTCCAGTTCTACCACCACGACGTCACTAAATTTGTGCACGTACCTGGCAATATTGATTACATTCTTCATTTTGCATCTCCGGCCAGTCCCATCGACTACCTGAAGATGCCGATACAGACGCTGAAGGTGGGCGCACTAGGCACCCACAACCTGCTAGGGCTTGCAAAGTCTAAAGGCGCACGCATATTGGTGGCATCTACATCAGAGGTTTATGGCGACCCGCTGGTACACCCGCAAACCGAAGAATACTGGGGCAATGTGAACCCGGTAGGTCCGCGCGGGGTTTATGATGAAGCAAAACGCTTTATGGAAAGCATTACCAGGGCTTACAATACTTTTCACCAGGTAGAAACACGCATCATCCGCATATTCAACACCTATGGTCCGCGTATGCGGCTTGATGACGGCCGTGCACTGCCTACCTTTATGAGCCAGGCGCTGCGTGGCGAAGACGTTACCGTATATGGCGATGGCTCGCAGACACGTTCCTTCTGCTATGTAGATGACCTTGTAGAAGGTATATACAGGCTGCTGCTTTCCGATTACGTAATGCCTGTGAATGTTGGTAATCCATCAGAGATCACCTTGCTGGAATTTGCAGAAGAAGTGCTGAAGCTCACCGGCTCGAAATCTAAGATAGTATATGAACCACTGCCGCAGGATGACCCTAAGCAACGCAAACCAAACATTACCAAGGCAAGAGAAATACTGGGCTGGGAACCAAAGGTAGACCGGCACGAAGGACTGAAACGCACGCTGGAGTATTTCAAACTGCACATATAGTCCGCAGAGAGATTTACCACAACAGGTGTTTATCGGAATACTTTTTTACTTACTTTAGCTAACAAATCGCCTTATGAAAATAAATAAAAAGCTACTTTTCGTAACCGTATTATGCGGCGGAATGATATTCCTGCAAAGCTTCACGCAAAAGCATGATGATGATAAACCGGTAAATCTGAAAATACTGCCGAAAGACATCTCTGAAAAAGAGCTTCATGATGTGATGCGGAATTACTCAAGATCCCTTGGCGTGCATTGCAACTACTGCCACGTAGCTAAGGAAGTGCCCGGCCAGAGCCGCCCGCAGATGGACTTTGCGTCGGACGATAAGAAGGAAAAGAACACAGCCCGTGAAATGATGAAGATGACGGCGGCAATTAATTCCGACCATCTTGGCAAGATCAAAACAATGGGCGATCCGCTGGAGCAAATACAGTGTGTAACCTGCCACATGGGCCGCACCACACCTATTGCCAGCATCGATTCTTTACCTAAGGCACCTAAGCAATAATATACCAAACAAAAATAATTTACGAGTCTTGTATTAAAAGATCCTTCCCATCCGGAGGGATCTTTTAGTAACAGGCGGGGCTGGTGAAACGATGGTCTTTCTTTATCTTACCTTTAATGTTACCTAAACTATAGCGCGTGGCCGATGTTCTGATCAAAAAGGAAAGCATGGACTTCCTTAAAAAGCTCTCAAAAAACAACACAAGGGAATGGTTCAGTACCAACAAAGACAAGTACACAGATGCTCATGAAAACATCGTATCGTTCGCAGGCGCTTTGCTTGCAGAGATGAATAAGCATGATAATATAGAAACCACTTCCGGCAAGGCCAGCCTGTTTCGTATTTACAAAGATGTCCGCTTCTCAAAAGACAAAACACCCTATAACACGCACTGGAACGGAGGCTTCAAAAGGGCCACAAAAAAGCTGCGCGGTGGATACTACTTCCACATCGAGCCCGGTAAGACCTTTGTCGCTGGAGGCTTTTGGGGGCCGTCGACAGAGGATATGAAGCGCATACGCGAGGATATAGCGGCAAACCACGAAGACCTCGAGCAGATACTGGCCGATAAGACACTCATAAAGACTTTCGAAAAAATGCAGGGTGAGCAGTTGATCTCCGCACCACGTGGGTACGATAAAAACCATGAAGCTATAGAGCTGCTGCGATACAAGCAGTTCCTGCTAAAGCATGAGTTTTCGGATGAAGAAGTATTAAGCCCCGGCTTCGCAAGGGAAGCGAGCAATGTATTCAAAAAGATGCGCCCCTTCCTCGACTATATGAGTGATGTGCTCACCACAGATGCCAACGGCATACCCACAGCCTGATCATTACTGCGGTTTCGCAAAGTTGTGATCCGGCTTGATCAACGCCGAATGGGCGGCCTGGTAGCGGGCGATCGCGTTTATGGACCGGGCCACATAAGGCTCGTTGGTATGGGTATTGAAATAGTGCTGAATGTTTTCTTCCGCGGGCCAGAACAGGTTAAAAGCCGTTACCTGCGCGGCGATCGGCTTCTTATAGTTGCCTGATTTATTGAGCTTGTCGATATAGTCCTGCGCTATTGCCTTTTCATTTTTATTGCGGAAGAAGATAATGCTGCGGTATTGCGTGCCGGTGTTTTCGCCCTGGCCGTTTACCTGTGTCGGGTCTGGCTGCGATTCGAAGAATATTTCCAGCAAAGTCGCAAAAGATATCTTGGTGCTGTCGTAATAAATGTTCACCGTTTCGGCATGCCCGGTGGCGCCGCTCTCCACGTCTTTGTAGGTGGGCCATGTCTTGCCACCACCGGCATAACCAGCCACAACACCCACCACACCTTTTATACTGCCGAATATGGTCTCCTCATACCAGAAGCTGCCGCCAGCCAGAGTCGCCTGGCAATACTTGGTAAGATCCCCGGGCAGCGCATCTTTCTGAAAACTCGCAGCTACTTTTTTTGCATCGGCCGGCGACACCTGTGCGTGGGCAGAGATACTACCTGCAATAACAATGGCTGAAAACAGTACAAATACACGATTCATCTTTATGGCTTTAGATGATCTAAAGATAAAAAGTTCCGCGATGATTGCGTACTACTACACCTCATTATATTTTCCGTAACAGCACCAAAACCCCATACTATGCAACCGCCGGCACCATAAAGGGGGCCATGTCTATCTTCCCTGTGCGGGAGCGGAGAAACGCAATGATCTCTTCATCGGAGGAGAAACGATTGCCGATGTTCACAAAGTGTTTTGCGAGGAGGTCGTAGCGGTCGCGCATCAGGTATACGAATACATGCAGGAAGTGAATACCATCAAATACCACCGCGTTATTGGACTCATAGTCATTCAACGTCTGCAGGAAAAAGGTGGGATGCTCGGTCCAGTGCATGGTACTCTGCAGGTGGTGGCTGATGTGATAGCCATCGTTCCAGCATTTTACGTTGTACTTGGTATTGATGCACGTTACGCTGTTCTTATACGCATTGCCCGGATCATCTGCATCAATGAATGCGTGCTGCGCCCAGTTGCCGGTCATGGCTATGATGCGGAACGTAAAGAACGGGAGAATGAATACTACCAACGTAGCCGGCCAGTTGATGAAACAAAGGCCTATGCACATGGCAAAAAAGAGCACTTCGCCACGAATAGAGCGATACAGCAGGCGTTTGCGGCGCTTGCGCACGAAATAACTGCAGAGATCATAAATGCCCAGTACGATGAACAAGCCAACGTAACGGGCAAACCCGCTTACCGAGTCGCGCTGATAAGGCATGGTGGTGCTTTCATCTTCCGGCATATTGTTTTCGGGATGGTGCATACCTATGTGGTGCGCGAAGTAAGTCTCCGGGGTCTGCCCGAAGAACGGACCTATGACCCATGGCAAGTAATAGTTCAGGAACCCATATTCCGATTTGAACCAAGGCCGGTGGCTGGTGCAATGCATCATTAGTCCATAAGGGCCTTTGAATGCTACATTATTCAGGTACTGATAAAGTATAGCAGCTACCCACCAGGCTGCAAGCGGCACGCCCGGCCAGAAAAGAATAACCGCCAGCGGTATCAGCGTAAAGGTGATCTTTAACGTAAGGTATACAAAGGGTAAGTCGCGCTCATCGCGGATGAGGGAAACAAAAAAACGGTCTAAAGCTGTACTTGGCTTTGCAACGCCAACCGGATCTGTGATCGTGCCTAATATCTTCATTTTAGCAAAACTAATAGTACAAGCAAGATAGCAAAAATAATTAGTTGAAAATGTGAAAATTATGGGGCAATTAGAGCCTCTGTGAATTCGATCTGGCCATTTATACATTCGACTGCGCGCTACACGGCCCCGCAAATTTAACAAGTCGCATTTGCGGGCATGAAAAAACCACTCCATGCGGAGTGGTTTCTAAAGGATCGCTTCGGGAATACTTATGCTCCCAGTATCTTTTGTATCTTCTTGTCGAATACATTCTTTGGCGCTGCGCCTACCTGCTTATCTAC
>CAINOM010000187.1 GCA_903851455.1 uncultured Bacteroidota bacterium
CGATCTCACTCTCATGGTGCGGAAACTGGAGGTCCATACCTCCGCCATGTATATCGAAAGTCTCTCCGAGGTACTTACTGCTCATAGCAGAGCATTCTATATGCCATCCCGGGAAGCCTTCGCCCCAGGGGCTTATCCAGCGCTGTATATGTTCCGGTGGTGCGCTCTTCCATAGTGCGAAGTCCACCTTGTTGCGTTTTTCATCCTGTCCGTCAAGCTCACGGGTAGTCTCCAGCTGATCTTCCAGTATCCTCCCGGACAGTTTCCCGTAAGGATAGTGTTCGGCATATTTCTTTACATCAAAGTATACAGAGCCATTCACCTCATAGGCATAACCCTTTGCAATGATGGTCTCTATCATGCTGATCTGCTCTATGATGTGGCCGGTGGCTGTGGGCTCTATCGCAGGTTCCTCGCAATTGAACAGGCGCATGCCGTGGTGGAACATGGAGGTGTACTTATGCACCATCTCCATCGGCTCCAGCTTTTCCAGCTTGGCCTTTTCGCCTACCTTGTCTATTGCCTCCCGGCCTTCTTCTTCAAAGTGGCCGGCATCGGTGATGTTGCGTACATAGCGCACTTTATAGCCCAGGTGTTTCAGGTAGCGCTGCACTACATCAAACGTTACGTAAGGACGGGCGTGCCCCAGGTGCGATTCACCTGATACTGTAGGGCCGCATACATAAAGGCCGGCATAACCGGGCGTTATAGATTCAAACTTTTCTTTCTGTCTGGTATATGAGTTATAAAAATGAAGTTCCGACATAGGTAATTGAAATTCAAAAGTTAAAAGTAAAAATTCAAAAAGGAAGTAGCAACAAAAAAATGCGATAAAAAGCATCGCAAAAATAGCGGGGACATTAACAGCAACAACAGCTACGATACTGAACGTACTTATCAGTATAGGTTGGGGGAATCGTTTGTATGGTTGCAGTTATTTTCACGATCATTTATCAAAGTCAAATATACAGAATATTTGCAAATCGCAGACACCACACTATTCCTTGCCCGCCCGTATCAATGTATCCTTTTCTTCGGCCGAGAGGGAATTGTATCCTTTCTGGTTTATTTTATCGAGGATATCGTCTATTCGCTTTTGAGAAATGCCATTTTTAGGTTCGTATATTTTGTTGAGCATTTCGGTGCGCGTCTTGTTATGTCTCTTCCACTCCGCATTTTCATCCGGTGTTACGAGGCCCTCTATTTTACCGGTTACCTGGTACATCCATTCGCCCGGCCTGTATCCGCTGCGTAATAGCCGCACATAACCAAAACCGGTAAGTCCGCCACCCAGCAGCATAAATATAACCGGCAGGTAAAAACCAGACCCAATAAGCATGAGCACTGCGAAAATTCCCGCCACTACTGCGATGGGGATGCTAAAGGTTTCGGTAAGGTAAAAACGGTAGTTGGGTGTAAGAGTAAACGCGGCGGCGGCCATCCCCATGAGCCCGGCGCGCGGCCCAAGCAAACCAATAGTGATGGGGGTTTTGCCAAACTCACCCGGGAGAAATTGTGAAAGC
>CAINOM010000188.1 GCA_903851455.1 uncultured Bacteroidota bacterium
CTCGATGAGCCGTTTGCCGGTATCGACCCTATAGCGGTCGAGGATATACAGGCCATCGTTGCTGCCCTGAAATTCAAGAATATCGGCATCCTCATTACAGACCACAATGTGCAGGAAACGTTGTCTATTACCGACAGGGCCTACCTGCTCTTTGAGGGAAAGATACTGAAGGCCGGCTCTGCCGAAGAGCTCGCCGCAGACCCTCAGGTGAGAAAGGTGTATCTTGGCCAGAACTTCGAACTGAAACGAAAAAATATCCCTCCGATCTTACCGCCGGTAAATAGCGGTGGCAAAGGAGAGCTTTAATTTAAATGGAATTAGGGATTGGGATTGTGGAATTGGGATTGTTATCACTACGGTCTTCTCCACCTCATCCAAATTACTAACCACCAATTACCAATTCCAAAAAAAAGAACAGTATGGGTATAATGAGTCCTGCGTTTAAGGGTTTTATCAAATTGCGCCAGAGCGCGATCGATAACTTCATGCATAATCCTATTGATACGCAGCAGCAGGTATTCAACCACCTCATTGGCTCGGCTCAGTTTACCGAGTACGGCAAGAAATACGATTTCGAGCACATCGACAGCATCTCCGATTTTCAGAAAAAAGTTCCGATCAACGATTACGAAACCCTCAAACCCTATATCCAGCGCATATTTGAAGGCAGCCAGAATATTCTCTGGCCGTCTCCCATAACATGGTTTGCCAAATCAAGCGGCACTACCAGCGACAAGAGCAAATTCATACCTGTAAGCAAAGAGTCGCTCGATGATACCCACTTCCGCGGAGGCCGCGATGTGCTGGCATTATACCTGCGGCAAAACCCGGGATCAAGCCTTACCTCGGGCAAGTGCCTCATACTCGGAGGCAGCCACCAGATCAACCAGATGAATGCGGCTTCATTCTTCGGCGACATTTCTGCCGTAATGCTGCAAAATATGCCGCTTGCCGGCCAGTTATTCCGCCTGCCTGAGCTATCCATTGCCCTCATGGCCGAGTGGGAAGCCAAGATAGAGCGCATGGCGCACAGCACCATAAAGGAGAATGTGACCTACATCGCCGGCGTACCCACCTGGAACATTGTACTGATCAAACGGATATTCGAGATAACAGGTACCAACAACCTGCTGGACATATGGCCAAACCTGGAGCTTTATATACATGGCGGCGTGAACTTCACACCCTATCGCCGGCAGTTCGAGCAGTTCATACCATCGCCCAACATGTACTACCGCGAAACCTACAATGCATCCGAAGGCTTCTTCGCAGCGCAGGATAGGGAAGACGAAGAAGGCATGCTGCTGTTCCTCAACCACGGCATTTTCTATGAGTTCATGCCCATGGACGAATACGGTAAAGAAAACCCACGCACACTTACTCTTAAAGAAGTAGAACTATATAAAAACTACGCTATCGTCATCAGCACCAATGGCGGGCTGTGGCGCTATGTGGTAGGCGATACCATACAGTTTACTTCGCTGGACCCGTTCCGTATCAAGGTAACCGGCAGGCTCAAGCACTTTATCAATGCATTTGGCGAAGAACTGATCGTGGACAATGCAGACAACGCCATAGCCATAGCTTGTGCCGAGACCGGCGCAACAGTGGTGGACTACTCAGCCGCCCCGGTATATATGACCGGAGAAGAAACCGGCGCACACGAATGGATCATAGAATTCGACTACCTCCCGGTATCCCTTGAGCGTTTCACCTTCCTGCTCGACAAATCATTGCAGGCTATCAATTCAGACTACGAAGCTAAACGCCATAAGGATATGGCCCTGCGCATGCCCATAGTGCACCAGATGCCCAAAGACGGCTTCAAACGCTGGCTGAAAGATAAAGGCAAGCTCGGTGGTCAGAATAAGGTGCCCCGCCTCAACAATGCACGCACTTACATTGAGGAGATGTTACCTTATGTGTTCGCTGAAAAAAGCACGATATAGGCAGAACGTAAGATTTACGCCTTCTGAATACGGATCGTTATCTATCGTAATTACTTATTTTTCCCTTTTACCCTTGGCACAGCGCCGGGCGTTACAGGCCTTGGCGCGGGTTTGGCAACAGGTGCTGCCCTCATCTGCGGCGACTTCTTGTTTTCTTCCAATCCTTTCAGCCAGTTAGATATCATCAGGAAGAAGTTACTGTTGGCCATGTACAGCAGTATGATAGGCAGCAATTTGAACAGGCCGCGCTTGGTGGTGTTCATTATGTCAAACAGCGGCAGGAGGTAACCCAGGAACGGCAAGCCTACATAAATAACGGCTATCCCAAACAACGCATACCTTGCCTCGCGGGTAAACGCCAGTTTTTTCATATTGGTAAAGAACATGACGATGTCCACTACCAGCAGAAAAAGGAACACCCGCATAAAGTAACCATATACTACCCTGCCCGTGTCGCCGAAAAGCAGCTTATCGTGCATTTCACTAAACCTGTTGAACAGGTAAGAAATATCGCCCAGGTTCTTATTGATATCGTTGCTGGCGTTGAATGGCAGCGGCACAAAATGGCGCACAAAAAGATCGATACAAATAAAATAGCAGGCGGCAGGCACAGCCATGAGTACAGCCCAGCGCAACGCTATGGTCTTAAGCGGCTGCTTTTCCCGGTACATTACAAACAGGGGCAGCAAAGAAAGCATACCAATAAGTATCACCGTTTCCACGCGTATATAGGTAGCTATGCCAAATAAGAACACCGAAAGGGCGAAATCGCTGATATTCTTATATTGGAGGTGCTGCACCATAAAATAGAAGCCTAGAAAGAAAAACACCATGTTGCTGTAGTCATAAAGCATCACGAACGAATAAGCGAACAGGTCGGGTATCGTCATGAACAGGAACAACAACAGGCTGGCAAGGAACGGATGCACGCGCTCCCGCAGCATGGAATACAGGAATATGATGAAGGGCAAAAAAAGCACACTCATCCACAATTGCCCGAAGGGCGGGCTTACCAGCAGCTTATAGATGATCTGGAGGCAGGTAATATAGGGCGACTTAAAATAGTTATTGGTCGTGTGCAGGTCTATGGTAAATACCGAGCTTACCATTGTCTTTTCCCGCACCGCAAATTCCGCCAGCAGCTCAGGTCCCGCCAGCATATCGCGCGCTGTAGGCGGATAATAGTAGCAACGCCAGACGCTCAGTATCACCAGTCCAAGGCACACCAGCAGGAATGGCAGCTCATAGATACCCGGCAGCGTTACTTTGCCAAAAGCCGGCTTCTTAAAATTAATAGCCAGCGGTATAGCGCATACCAGGGCCACGATAGCGACCCCTGCAAAAACAGAATTGAACGTAATAGGTATATGGCAAAGCTGGATAAAACACGGCGCCAGCGAGATCAGCGGCACACCTACGATAAACGACAGGCAAACCGTCTGCACAAGACTAAGCTGCAGCTTGAACAACTGCAATACCCCCCTCCCAGAAAGGAAGTGAGCCAATATCATAAAAAGAAGCCCCGGAATGTTCATCTACTTAATAAAGGGTTTGTACTGGGTGATCAGGCTGTCCAACTGTGGTTTCGACTTTATTTTCATCAGCGATATGCCCTTGCCCTTCATGGCCACTACCGCCCAGTTGGCCCGCGCCACATCTGGACTGTTGGCCCATACCGAATTCAGGCCCGTGAAATAATAGAATTCCGCCGGCTCGCACATACTGATGTCATTAACGCCCATCGCCTTTAGATAATCGTTAGGCGGCAGCAGTAATGTCACAGCCCCGCCACCCATTTTAGTCAGCTTCGTCTTCATATCCTGGTAGGCCAGGTAGGAGCCGCCAAACCTGTATGCCTTGCGGTAGCTGGTATCCAGGTTCTGCATCTGGTCAAATATGCTGTTGTTCACATTGATCACCTTCCCATACAGCCATTCGTTGTAGAACGGCACCTGGAAAAAGAGCAGTACCACAAATATGGCTGTGAGCGTTAAGTTGAACTTGAAAAGATTCATAAGGTATATCAGGACTAGTCACAAAAATAACAGAATAAATGAATGAGAAAAGCAATTCTCCTGACTTTTATTGTTTAGCGGCGGTACTTAGCTTTTGTACTGCCGTTCAGCTATTGCAAAGACCTGCCCTGAGCGGGAGGTGGGAGGACCGCCAGCGGGCTGTTGCTCCAGGTATCCTCTCAATCTATTGTTTTACTGAAAAAGGGCCGGTGTTTGCCGGCCCCCTAAGACGGATTTAGGTGAATGGAAATTTATTTTATTACGGTAATAATCCTGGTAACCAGAAAATTATTTCCTGTGACTGTTAGGTAATAAACGCCC
>CAINOM010000189.1 GCA_903851455.1 uncultured Bacteroidota bacterium
ATGAAATTGTTCGCGGATAATGCGTAATGCGGGATGTCTCGCGATTGCGTAACACTTCCCCTCTTGAGAGGGGCTAGGGGTGTGTCTTTTTTACTCCAAACTATTGTTGCTCAATCGCAAACAGTTGTCATTGGCAGCGAAGCCGAAGGACCCAATTTCAAAACTGCATCACCTCCCCGCCCCTTTCCTCAACTCCTCCAGATACTGATCCGGCACCTGCCGGCCATTGTTTTTAGCCAGAAGCGCATCGTTGTATGCATCCCCATACCGCCCAAGGGCCTTAAGCGTCAGTGAACGGTTGAAGTGAGCATTCCAGTCATTAGGGCGCAGCTGTATCATTTTATCAAAATCCTTCAGGGCCTGCTCGTAGTTGCCTGCCATGCTGTTGGCTATGCCGCGGTCGTTGTATACCTCTACAAAATCCGGCTTCATGGCTATTACCCTGTCCAGGTCGGCCATGGCTTCCTTTGCCTTGCCCATGCGGCCCAGCAGCTCGGCGCGGGTGTAGTAGGCCTCTGCTACATCCGGCTTCAATTCTATTATCTTGTTGGCGTCGTCCAGCGCCGCGGGCAGATTGTTTTGGCCGGTATGTATGGTTTGTATTTTAGTATAGATATCCAGGTTTTTGGGGTCTTTCTTTAGCGCCTCGGCATAGTCCGCAAGCGCCTTGGGCATATTACCCAGTTGCTGGTAGGCGTAACCGCTGTTGTACCATATATTGGGGAAGGCCGGCTTTATCTTTTCCACTTCCTGGAAGTCGGCAAGAGCTTCTTTGTATTGCTTGTTGTTGAAGAAGATCACACCGCGGTTGTTGTAGATCATGAACGAAGGATAGTTCTCCAGCGCATTGTTATATACGCTCATGCTGTCTTTGAACACCGCAGCGCGACTGAACGTAAGTCCGCCGATGATGATAAAGTAAAGACCGGCAACCGCGGTAAAGGTTTTCTGTTGCGCCGGGCGACGCTCATACAGCCGGGCAAACCCATAACCCGCCAGCAAAAAGATGCCGATCAGCGATACATAGCTATACCTGTCTGCCCGCACCGCCGTGCCCACCGGTATCAGTTGTATCACCAGCGCTATAGTGATGCAGAAGAACAGCGCCGCAAACACTACTATACGGCTCTTACGGAACTTAACCACCACTACCGCCAACGCAGCCACAACAACAGGTGCTACATATACAAACACCGAATTGATCTTATCCAGTGTCTCCGGATAGGGGTAGAAGATGGATAGTTTTATGGGCACCAGCGTCTGCAGCAGGTAGCACACAAAGCCATAGCACGCAAACATAACCCGCTCATAAAACGGGAAGTAGCTGAAGTCCTGCACGGCGCCCGTCTTGGTCTGCATGGCAAAGGCAACTATGCCGAAGATGAGCGACAGCGCGAAGAACGGAACTTTTTCTATGATCGCCTTACCATCTATCTTCCGGCCCTGCAGATAGTCGAACAGCAGGAACACCACCGGCAGCACCACCGCCTGCGCCTTGCTGAGCAGCGATAGCACGAACAGCACCATGGCCAGCAGATAATACTTCTTGTTGTTATCGCTCACGAACCGTAGGTAGCACAGCGACGATGCCAGGAAGAAGCACGCATACAGCACATCCTTCTGCGATGCCACCCACGCCACCGACTCCACATGCAGCGGATGAATGCCAAACAGCAATGCCGTCACCACCGCAGCTATGCGGTCCTTCAGCAGCCGCTCGGCCAGCAGGTATACCAGCGCCACATTGGCCAGGTGCACCAGCAGGCTGAAGAAGTGAAAGCCCGGGCCGTTCATCCCAAACAGCTTGAACTCTATGGCATAGCTCAGCATCACCAGTGGTTGGTAAGTGCTCACAAACTGCCGCGTGAAAAACTGTTTTATGCTCGACAGTCCCAGGTGCTGTATCAGCGGATTATCCGTCACATAGCTTGGATCATCAAAGGAGAGAAACTCATTTTGCAGCACCGGCACCAGGCACAGCGCAGTAGCCAGCAATATAAAGACCATGATCTTCGCATTGCTCACCCTGTCTATAAACAGCCCTCCCTGCGCCTGCACCGCAGCGGGTGGGGCAGTACGCACTTCTTTTTCCGTAGTTACCGGTTTCTTTTGTTTTGCCATTTAGCTTTCTTGGTGGAACAAAATAGTGAAAAGTGGGGAAAAGTATAGGAATTCTCTTGCGATGGCTGACTTGAAAATTTCTTCCAGAGCCTCGCCGAAG
>CAINOM010000190.1 GCA_903851455.1 uncultured Bacteroidota bacterium
AAATGATAGACGGCGCTATAAGGGGCGAAGAAGCCTATGTGGGTACAACTGTGACAGCAGTTGCCAGTGGCGTGGTTGTGCTTATCCTCATACCCATATATGTGTTCTTCCTTCTTTTCTATCAACACCTGCTCCTGGATTTTGTATTTATAGTGTTCACTGAGCGGAATTCACTACGAGTTGCGGAAATATTGTCTGAAACAAAAATCGCCATTCAAAAATATGTTATCGGCCTGTTGATAGAAATGGTAATTGTCTCGGCCATGAACAGTAGTGCGTTGCTGCTGCTTGGCGTTAAATCGGCGATACTGATAGGCGTGATAGGTGGCATACTCAATGTAATACCCTACCTGGGCGGTATAGTAGCGATCGCACTGCCTATACTTATGGCTACGGTGACCAAAGAAGGTTACTCGACGCAAGTGGAAATACTCATTGCCTATATGGTGATACAACTGATAGACAACAATATTCTTGTGCCCAAAATAGTATCTTCTAAAGTGCAGATCAATGCACTATTCTCCATTCTTATTGTATTGTGCGGTGGGTTGCTGTGGGGCTATTCGGGCATGTTCCTCTCGATACCGTTTGTGGCAATTCTGAAAATCATTTTTGACAGAATAGACGGACTAAAACCCTGGGGGCATCTGCTGGGAACAAAAGTACCCGAAAAACATGTGGGTATAAAGTGGCAGGCGAAATGGGCGCGGTTCAAAAGAAAGAATGAGGGGGCGGAAGGTTAGAGAAACCTTCATAAAAAAAGGGCGCAAAATTTGCGCCCCTACAATTGTGATGTTAGATACACCTATTCCTTCGCCGTACAATTTATCATCCAGTTGATGCCAAACTTGTCGGTGAATTCTCCGAAATAGGAGCCAAAGAACATGTCGGCAAGTGGCATGGTTACTTTTCCTCCTTCGGAAAGCCCGTTGAATAAGCGCCCGGCTTCTGCCCTCGTTTCGGGCTCCAGGCTGATGTGCATGTTGTTGCCTTGTACTAATGTAAAGCCCATTTCTTTTGGGGCATCGGTAGCCATGAGCACATGTCCGGCGATGATGGGCAGCTCGGCGTGCAACACCATTTTCCTGACATTGTCGGCGATGGGTGGATGGCCTGGTTCCTGTGGTATGTCGCCAAAACGTTGAATACCCTTGCCGCTGAACTCGGTACGGAAAACCGACTTGTAAAAGTTCATTGCTTCCTCGGTATTGCCCGGAAAATTGAGGTAGGTGCATACTCTTGCCATACTGCTTGTTTTCAGTTGGTTCCTCAGTTTGAATTGTGCCTGTATATATGCATCGAGGTTTTCGTGTGCCATTGCGAAGCCTTCCTTGAAGCCCATGCTTACGAGTTTTTCCAGCGCCTCGGCACTTTCGAAAGTGAGGGTTGTGGTTACGTTTGTGGCTTCGCCCATGGCGGCGAATTCCACCCGCCAGTTGGTGCTTGGCATCTCCATAACCCTGTTGCCCTGTTCATCGCAAAAGCAATCCTGGCCTATGTAGTAGCGCTCTGGTACTATCTCGCTATACACGGCTTTGCTCCAATGTTTCTCGCCCTGCGGGCCTACCATGGCATACAGCCACTCACCACCAGGTGTAAAGTTCATACTCTTTGTCTCTGCTTTCCAGGGCTTGGGCGCCCACCACTGATCCAGGATCGTGGGCTCTGTCCATGCCTGCCATACCAGCGACAGCGGGGCATCGAAGGCCCGGTCTACAATCACCGTGTTGGTTTCTTTTTTGATGGTGTAGTTTGTCTTGCTCATACTATTTGTTTTTTAGTTGGTTTAAAATTTCGTCCAGTTGGTTGAGACGTGTGTCCCAGATGGCTTTGAATGGTTCGATGAAGTCGGCTATTTCTTTCATTTTTACGGGATTTAACTGATAATAAATTTCGCGCCCGGAATAGTGGTGCCGTAGCAATTCGCACTCTGCGAGTATCTGTATGTGCTTTGAAATGGTTTGCCGGGATGAATTGAAATTGGCCGCGATAGCGCCCGGTGTTAATGCCTGCAAGGTGAGCATAGTGAGTATCGCCCTGCGGGTAGGATCGGCTATTGCCTGAAAAACGTCTCTTCTGACTTCCATGATATGCAGCTATTTGACTGCAAATATATGCGCAGTTATTTGACTGCGCAAATTTAATTTGAAAAAAAATTATAGCGAGGGGTAAAAGGTTTCTCGCAAACGCGCGGTGCTTATGTTATGTTTTAAAGGTCGCCAAACTTGTCAATGCGAGTATATTGCCTTCTACATTTGGTGATTGCAAAACCTAAACACAAATGGATGGCTAGTTAAAGGCTTCAATCTTGCAACCAAGATCGAAGCTTCGAAAATAGTAGGTACAATGCCTGCTACAATTGCAATGTTCTCATGCCGAACGCTATCATTGATCTCCCAGAAATATTCAAGACTAATATAGTCAGATACGTCATTTCGTATTAAATGGGCATCCCTATTAGATAAGTCTCTTCGTTGATCATTAATTCTGGTCCGATCTTGCTTCTTGCTATAATACCGGCCTTTCATGTCGATGGGAATATTCAGAGTTTTCCTGATAGTTTTCATTTCACCATCCAACTCTTTATAGTTAGCACCGGTATCTGCAATAACTACGTAAACCAGTTCGCTAACGCCAACGGACTCGCAAGAACATTTGGCATCTTTCTCAGCATTACTAAAACTTTGCGCACTTCGATCCAGACTATCACTTCCTTTCTTATGACCAGTTTTACCACGGCAAGAGGAAGTCAGCAAGATTAAATATGGTACGATGACCATCAAATAAAATATCAAGCGAAAACGCATGCTACAAATTAGTTAAATATTATAAGAACGGGCATTCCCTAATCTTCGTCTATAACTTCAAATCAAAAAATTCTATTTTTACGATATTATCTATATCGTATGCAGATCCGGATCACGACAATAAATAAGCACATTCATAAACATACGGAACTTTTTCAAAAAGGGCAAAATATCTTTGGGAAAGCCTGATT
>CAINOM010000191.1 GCA_903851455.1 uncultured Bacteroidota bacterium
CCGGAGTTGTAAACGTAATATTAGAAGTACCTGATGCCGAGCCAGATACTACACCGGTTGTGGAACCGACAGTAGCTATGCCCGTAGAGCTGCTGGACCATGTTCCGGAGCTAGCATCAGTCAAAGTGGTGGTAAGACCAACACATACAGACCTTGTGCCGTTGATGGTGCCCGGCAATGGATTGACGGTAACAACCTGTACGGTATAACATCCTACAGAAGTAGTATAGCTGATAGCGGAAGTACCTGCAGTAACGCCGGTAACAACACCGGTGCCGCTAACGGTAGCAACGGCAGGTGTGCCGCTGGCCCATGTGCCGCCTGTTACTGCATCGCTGAGATTTGTAGTAGAGCCCACACATACATGTGCCGTACCCGTGATCGTTCCTGTATTACAGTTGCTCCAGCGATAAACCTGCCCATTCGCGGGAGAAGGGTTCAAATTGGTTGAAAATATAACACTTGATGGCACGGGTGCACTACCCACGTTGGGAAGCGTCTGATAATCGGCGCCGCTGTTCGCAATACCAATTGTTGCGGTTTCAACCGAAACCGTACCGTAGGTGGATGGACCATAGCAGAAGTCGATGATGTTCGAAGTTTCATACAATTTTACCTGGAAACTCGCGCGAACTGTGTTATTTGTGCGGTCATTGTATGCCGCCCAGTTCTTCCATTCGAACGTAAATATGCGGCTGCCTACTGCACCGGTGGTGCTGTAGTAAACAGGCAGGGCTGCTCCGCCCGCTGCATTGCCCCACAGATCATCCCAATAAGGCATTAATATGCCAACACCACCACTCATTGCTGCGAGGTCGGGGTCAGTATTCGTCCATTGTGCGCCTGCGCCCGGGCAGTAGCCGGCAAACGACAATACGCCGTTGGAAGTGGCGGCTACCGTGGTGTATGGAACGCCGCAATAGTAGAAAGTAAACCCGATAGGTATACCACACATGCCGCAGTCATCGCAAGCAAGCGCGGTACTGGAAGTACCCGTACCGGAAATACTGGCATAAGTACTTGAGAAAGCGGAGAAGCCATAAGAAGCTGCAGTCTGCGCATAGCCTCTTATACCAAAACAAGTAACCGCGATAAGCAAATAGAGTAAAGTAAGCTTTTTCATGTTTGAAAATTAGATCGTTAATTATGGCCCTGCTTTTTAATAGAACATGAACATGTATACCCGATTTATGGGGTATACATGCAAAATTCGTACGCTAAAGATAAGTTTTTTATCCTAAAATTAACTTTTGGCTATCCTTTATTTGAAAAAATATTTTATTCCGCAATATGAATGGCACCTGCGTTAACAACTAATTAATAAACAAGGGTTTGTACGGTGTAAAAACACCGTGCAGAATGGAGCATTATTGAGCAATGAGATTGACTAATGCACGCCTAAACGGAGGCTCTGGCCGAAGTAATGGCAGGAGTAAGAAACGGTGTCCTGCTCTACACTGTAGGTCATCCAAAGGCTGTCGTTGCTGAGCTTGCCCCAGCCGGTATAAGTGACACCATTGTTTGCGCCGATAAATGTGAATGAATCCCTGGAACGAATGGTGCAAATAGCGCTGTCGTTCAGGTTGCCAATGAAATCCTTCATGGTCAGCTCAAAAGGATTTGAAGCTATAGCGAGCAGCTGGATAGGATACTGGTGGTAGTGCCCCAGGTAATTGCTGCAAGTGTCGCCGCCGTTGTAAGTAAACACAAATTTATCCCTGCTCAAGGTGTCGCACCTCAATCCTTCGTAACCAACGGGGCACTCGCAGATACCGCCGTCGCAGGTACCCTTGTTAAGGCACATAACATTGTGGCATTTATCTTTATTGCAGGCTGTATAGCTGATAACAACGAGGGAAGCGATGGCTACAAAAGCAGAAACCAGAATAAGGCGTAAGTGTTTCATAAACGGAATTTAAGGCTAATATATCAAATGTTTGGTCAAAGATAACTTTTGCGGCACATTTTTACGCAACAATTATTTTGCGAGGAGTAATTAAGCGCGGCACTGCTTAAGCCCGGCATAGGCAATATCCCGCAAAAAGGGTCTCCCGCAGAGGCGCCCGCCCCGCCAAGCCGTTCGGACAGGCAAAGCCCGCAATGCACTCATAGAGTTCTTAAGGCCGCAAAGCGCGAGGGGAGTCCTGTTTATGGCGATTTTTAATGTGCAACTGTTATAAACAGCCACCCTGGGTCTGGAGTAGACAAAATAAAAAGGTCCACAGTTGCAGGGCTAGTAGTTCTTATGGTCTGGGGGGTACAAAATAAAAAGCCTCGCAGCTGCAGTGCTGGTAGTTCTTATGGTCTGGGGGTACAAAATAAAAAGCCCCACAGTTGCAGGGCTGGTAGTTCTTATGGTCTGGGGGGTACAAAATAAAAAGCCCCACAGTTGCAGGGCTAGTAGTTCTCACGGTGTCAGGGGGATATCTTTGAGTCAGGAGAGATCTCTTTACAAAGCAAATTTAGGGATAAGAGGCTATCAAAAATCCATTTTTTAAAAAAGATTTATAATTTATAGCCTGCAACCGTTCCCCCAAACAGGCA
>CAINOM010000192.1 GCA_903851455.1 uncultured Bacteroidota bacterium
ATGACTTCGTGTTGTCGATCGACGCAGATGAATTATTGTCTCCACAGCTTCGCGAAAGTTTGCTGAAAGAAAAAGAACAGCCCCGCTTCGATGGCTACCAGGTGAACATCCTCGCTAACTATTGCGGCAAATGGATCCGCCACTGCGGCTGGTACCCGCAGCCAAAGCTGCGTTTGTTCAACAAGAATAAATGCGGTATCAACGACAACAAAGTGCACGAAAGTATTGTGGTAAAAGATAAAAGAACAAAGATCGGCTTCCTCGATGGCGATATCCTTCACTATAGCTACAACAGCATATCCGACCACATCAAAAAGATAGAACTATACTCGGAGCTCGCCGCACGCAATGCAATAGATAAGGGTGAGAAGATCGGGATCATCAAGATACTCTTTGGCCCGGCCTGGAAGTTCATCTACAACTTCATTTTCAGGGGCGGCTTCCTCGATGGCTATCTGGGCTATGTTATTTGCAAAAACATCGCCTATGGCGGCTTTATCAAGTACGTAAAGATCAAGCTATATTCCGCACGCCCCCGCAACGATGTCTATCGTCAACCACTGCCGTTAAATTCATGAACTGGAGTTGGCTGCTACCATCCGGAAAAGGCATTCCCGTGCTTATGTACCACAAGGTATGGCCCGGTGTCAATGATGGCCTTACCATCACACCCGAAAAACTGCGTGAGCAATGGACAATCCTGAAGCAGGAAGGCTACACCGCGATCTCCCTTCCCGAATATCTCGAAATTGTCACCGGCAAAAAGCCACATTCTGCTAAAGTAGTACTACTGACCTTTGATGACGGCTACCGCAACAACTTCACTTATGCCTACCCCCTCCTTAAGGAGTTTGGCTGGAAGGCCACTTTTTTTATCATAGGAAACACGCTGGCTGGGGCTGGGAATCAAAAGGAGAGCGGGCCGGAGCAGAAAATGACGCTGCAGGAACTTAAAACACTTGACCCCGCAATAGTCCAGCTCGCAGTGCACGGCTATGAGCATGAGAACATGAGTCAGATCAGTTCCGCCCAGTCGCAGTCGGCCCTGCAGTCAGCGATAGAAGTGTTTGATGATAGCGGTCTTACATGGCACAAAGTGCTGGCATATCCCTATGGCGCCCGACCTGCAGCCGAAATGAAGCTAATAATGGCGGGCATGGGTATCAAAGCTGCCTTTCGGATAGGCAACAAGGTAAGTGAAGTGCCGGCTCTGGATATGTTTGAAATTAAGAGAATAGATATAAAGGGCACTGATACGCCGGCTGATTTCCGTATTAAACTTAGGAAAGGGAAGTTAAAGCCGTTCTAGAAACACTAACTTTGCAACGATCCATTAAAAGAGAGCACCATTACAGCTTAAGTGAGAGTTTGGGATTACGTAAAAAGCTAAGACTAAGCCTCAAAAAGGGCCTGATAACCGGGCAATAATGTCGCGAAATGCCGGTAGAATGGCTACTCTTCAGTACCGGGTAAATATTTTCTCAAAAATATTTTGCCATTCCACAAATAATCAAGACCTTTGCAGTCCTAAAAAAAATTAATCATGGCTCGCGTTTGTCAGGTAACAGGTAGAAAACCAGTAGTAGGCCACAAGGTATCATTCTCTAATAAGAAGGCGAAACGCCGTTTCCTGCCCAACCTGCAGACAAAACGTTTCTTCCTTCCTGAGGAAGACCGTTGGATCACGTTGAAATTGTCTACTGATGCTATCCGTACTATTAATAAGAATGGACTGCTCACTACAGTGAAGGAATTACGTGCAAGAGGTATTACTATCTAATTCAGTAAAGTATAAAATAATAGCAAAATGGCTAAGAAAGGAAACCGCGTTCAGGTAATAATGGAATGCACCGAGCATAAAAACAGCGGCATGCCCGGTACCAGCCGTTATATTGCCACCAAGAATAAAAAAACCACCACGGAGCGCCTGGAGTTAAAGAAATATAACCCCATTCTGAAACGTGTTACTGTTCACAAAGAGATTAAATAATCTGTTCTAAAATATTTAAGCGATGGCAAAAGTAGCTAAGACCGCGATTAAAAAAGACCCTAAGCA
>CAINOM010000193.1 GCA_903851455.1 uncultured Bacteroidota bacterium
AGCTGCCATAGCCTGCCGCATGATACCTGATCGAGTCTTTTTCCAGTTGGTAGTAGGTTAGTTTATATTCTTCCCCACTCCGGAAAACTGCCGCTTCGTGATGTTTATGCTTTGCTAATTCAGTATAGGGTATTGTGCGACACACCTTTTGATGGCTATAGACATAATTAGGTGCTTTGCTTGAATCCTGGATCGCAATAACTGTACCTTTATTGGATTGCGCGATGCTGCTTACAACGATAAGCATCATAACGATTGTCATACACAGGCATCTTACATTCATAACCTATTAGTTTATGTAATAAAAGTAATATTTTCAGTCTAAAGTAAATTAGTAATTCAGGCTTTCGCTATAGCTCACACTTCCCGGTCTTCCATCCTCATCACTCTTCTGCTGCCTTCATACAATTCATACTCCATAAGGCGGCAGTCAATGATGCTGGTGTAAAATTCTATCCGGCGTTTTGCTTTCAGGCCTATCTTTTTTGCCAGTTCCAGGTTGCCGGTGAAAATGTAGCCAAAGTAGCCACCACATTTCTTTTTCATAAAGTCGCCGATGCGTGCGTAGGTACCTTCCAGTTCCGGTTCATTACCCAGGCGCTCACCATACTCCGGGTTCATGAACATTACTCCCTTACCGCTCTCCGGTACTTCAGTAGCTTCAAAATCACACACGGAGAATTCTATCAGGTCAGCCACTCCTGCTGCTATGGCATTCTTCTTAGCATTCGCTATGGCTATATCGCTGTAGTCGGTGGCGATGATACGAAGCCCGGGCACATCAATAAGCTCTTTATTTAGGCGTTCCATTTCCTGCAGGTACACATTTTCATCATAACCCGTAAGGTGCATGAACGCATAGTTCAGCCGGAACAACCCCGGCCTGGCCCGGGTAGCTATAAGGGCCGCCTCTATCGCTACAGTGCCCGATCCGCACATAGGGTTTACAAAAGGGGATGTTCTGTCCCAGCGGGTGGCAAGGATGGTGGCTGCCGCGAGCGCCTCAAGCATCGGCGCGCGACCGGGTATTTTTCTATAGCCATGCCTCGCGAGTGAGTCGCCAGATGTATCGATGAACACTTCTGCAGACTCATTTTTCCAGAACAGGTGAATGACCGCGCCGGTAAGTTCTGCTCCTGTAGACGGGCGTGTGCCTGTTTTCTCCCGCAGCCTGTCCACGATGGCGTCCTTCACGCGTAAGTTGGCAAACATATTGTTGTTGATGGTCGGGTTGAGCACATTGCTCGTCACGGAAAAGTAGCCGTTGTCCGGCAGCACTTTCTCCCACGGATAATTGGCCAGGTTCTTATAAATATCATCAGCATTTACCGCCTCAAATTGTTTGATGCTGTACAACACCTGGCTGGCGCACCGCAGGTTCAGGTTCAGCTTTATGCAGTCGTTGATGGTCCCCTTCAGGCGCACGCCGGTCACAAAGGTTTCTTCCGGTACAAATCCCAGTTCTTTTACTTCTTGTTCCACATAGGGCGCAAGCCGTTTGTTGCAGGTGATAGTAATTGGTCCTACGGTAGTATATAAAGACATGGTGTAAAGGTAAACCGTATAACGCAAAGCGCCGGATTGTATATTTTCAATTCTTTAATTATATTTACTAAACAATAAAACTGCTGATGAAATATGTTACAGGACTTTTATTCATTTTTGCTATCGCAGTGATGCTCGCGGGTGCGGCATGCAGGAGCGCGACAGGTCGCGGTGCCTCGGGTAACGCCAAAAAACTCCTGGTCGGAAAATGGAAGATCGTTAAAGTGACCACGGAACCCTCCGACAATACTCCCGGCAATCCCGCCGATGCCGAAAATGTGACGGTAACGTTTAAGAACGATGGTACGGGCGGCTCCGCATGGCCGTCGGGAGGAAGTACATTTACCTGGGCGGTAACCGGCGGCGATAGCTGCATACAGATCACCGACGCGGCAACAACACTGGTCAATGCACTTTACATCACTAAGATGTCCGCATCGTCCTTTACAGTAAAAGATACCTCTACTCATCCCGCACAATGGGAGACCTTTACAAAGCAAGATGATAAGTAAACAAGAGATCGCCGGATCGGTTGATCAATACCTGCAGCAATTTCCCGGTGAGCAAGACACAACCAGGCTATTTACAGACTATCTTTCCCGGAATGAGGAAGGTGATTTGTTCACCCGGAAAAATTTTGACGGACACATTACCACCAGTGCATTTATTGTTGATACTGCTCATACTGAAATACTGTTGCTCAGGCATAAGTCACTGAACCGATGGTTGCAGCCCGGGGGGCATGTAGAGGCGGACGCTTCATTGCTGTTGTCCGCACTTCGCGAAGCGCACGAGGAGACCGGGATACCAACCAACGAGCTGCGCCACATTCCCATATTTGCTAATGAGCAGGTGCCGTTCGATATAGACTCACACTACATCCCGCCAAATCCTAAAAAGCAGGAAGACGGGCATTACCACCACGATCTGAGGTATTTGTTTGAATATACAGGTGATGGTAACATCATTTTTAATACGGATGAATCCACGGGGCTGAAATGGGTCAAATTCACAGATCTCGCCAATGATGACACTTTCGGAGCAGTGGTAAAGAAGATAAGCGATTTAGGAGACGGGCAGCCGTAACGTAGCGCTTAAGCGATACCTCGATTATTTACGATATTTTTGCAGTTAAATAAGGTCATTTGAGCGCTTCTGTTTTTTTAATAACACCGCCATTTACGCAGTTGAACACACCATATCCGGCAACTGTTTATCTGAAAGGTTTTCTGAATACAAAAAACATCACTTCTTACCAGGCAGACCTCGGTATAGAAGTTACGCTTGCGTTATTCTCAAAAGAAGGATTGCGGGACCTGTTTGCACAGATAAATAGTGAGGGAAAGGAATTGTCAGAGAATGCCGCGCGGATAGTTGCGTTGCAAAGTGAATACATAAACACGATCGAAGCCGTTATCTTTTTCCTGCAGGGCAAAGACCCTACGCTGGCACATCGTATCGAGAAGAGAGGATTTTTGCCCGAAGCCTCGCGCTTTGCACAGGTAGATGATCTGCGGTATGCATTCGGCGCCATGGGCGCGCAGGACAAAGCCAAGCACCTGGCCACCATGTACCTCGAGGACCTCAGCGATCTGATCATGGAGTGCGTAGACCCTCATTTCGGCTTCAGCCGCTACGCCGAGCGGCTGGGCAGGTCGGCCAACAGTTTTGACGAATTGTATGCATCGCTGCAAAATGAAAATACCTACATAGACAATATCCTCGTGAAAATACTGGCTGAGCGAATGATCGAGGTGCAGCCCAAACTTGTTGCCTTATCCGTGCCGTTCCCCGGCAATCTGTATGCTGCTTTCAGGGTAGGGCAGTGGGTGAAGAAGAATTGCCCTGGTGTGAAAGTGGCCATGGGCGGCGGTTTCCCAAACACCGAGCTGCGCTCGTTATCTGATGCGCGCGTATTTGAGTTCTTTGATTTTATAACACTGGATGATGGTGAAGCCCCGGTTGAAAATCTCGTGAAGCACATAAATGGTGAGCTGCCAACCGATGGACTAAAGCGCACCTTTGTATGCGAAGGCGGCAAAGTAATTTACATTAACAACAGATCCTGCACAGACTATAAACAAGGCCAGGTTGGCACACCCGATTATTCGGACCTGCCGCTGGATAAATATATCTCCGCAATAGAAGTGGTAAACCCCATGCACAGCCTCTGGAGTGATGGCCGCTGGAATAAACTTACCATGGCTCATGGTTGCTATTGGAGCAAGTGTACCTTTTGCGATATTTCGCTCGACTATATCAGGCTGTATGAACCGGTGGCAGCAAGCCTGCTATGCGACAGGATAGAACAGTTGGTAGCACAGACAGGCCAGACAGGTTTTCACTTCGTGGATGAGGCGGCGCCTCCCGCATTAATGCGTTCACTGGCCCTTGAGATCATTCGCAGGAAGATCACTATTTCCTGGTGGGCGAACATCCGTTTCGAGAAAAACTTTACCCGCGATCTTTGCTTGTTGCTGAAAGCTTCGGGTTGCATTGCCGTATCCGGCGGGCTTGAAGTAGCAACCGATCGTTTGCTGGAACTCATACAGAAGGGCGTTACCGTGGCCCAGGTGGCAAGGGTGAACAAGCATTTTACAGAAGCCGGTATTATGGTTCACGCCTACCTTATGTATGGCTTTCCTACTCAAACTGCGCAGGAGACTATCGACTCACTGGAGATGGTGCGGCAAATGTTCCAGGCAGGTATCTTACAGTCCGCATTCTGGCACCAGTTTGCCATGACGGCGCACAGCCCGGTCGGCATGGCTCCGGAAAAATTTGGTGTGAAGAAGGAAACGGATGTAGTGGGCACATTTGCGAACAACGATATTGTACACATAGACCCAACAGGCGCCGACCATGAATCATTCACATTGGGCCTTAAAAAATCGCTGCTCAATTATATGCACAGCGCATGCTTCGATTATCCGTTGCAAAAGTGGTTTGATTTTAAGGTGCCGAAGACAAGCGTGGCGGCCGACTACATTCCAGGTATTCTGAACGAGGAAGAATTTCCGGTATGGAATCCCAATGCGAAGATCGTATGGTTGGGTAAAGATCCCGTTGTTGAGGTGGTCACCAAGTCTAAGAAGGGCAATACATGGGAACTGGCGTCGCTCACCTTCAACAGTACCCGTGAGGTGTTGAATATTAAAGTAGACGTTGCACAGGGGAAATGGCTGGCAGGCATGC
>CAINOM010000194.1 GCA_903851455.1 uncultured Bacteroidota bacterium
AACAGAGACAATGAAAAATTCACCGATAAGCATTATGAGGAACACCTGCAGTGGGCCTTTCAATTCCTGATAGAACAATGCAGTAATCACGGGAATTAGAGACCTCTCCCCGCCCCTCTCCAAAGGAGAGGGTGAAGTAGAATGAGTTGCGGATAAACCTTACTACTCCTCAATATTGTATTCCTTTATTTTCCTGTAAAGCGTACGTTCAGAAATACCTAGTTCTGCTGCGGCATCGCGGCGGCGGCTTTTGTGTTTCTTCAGTGCCTTGGTAATAAACTCTTTTTCACGGTCGGCAAGTAACAAAGTCTCTTCTACGTCTTCATGATGGTCGTTAGACTCCAGCAGTATGGGAGTGGCCTGGTTGAAGCTTGGAGCAGGTGTATGTTCCCCATCATTATTATATACCGGCATCAGCGATCCGTTGTTAGCGGATGGATCTGCGGGTGTATAACCCTGGTGATGAGCTACATCGAATATCATTTGCTTCAGGTCGTTCATGTCTTTTTTAAGATCAAAGAACAACTTGTAAAGTATGTCACGCTCAGTGTTGAAATCAGCACTGCCTCCGGCCGACATACCACCTTGTGCGGACGAAGGAATTACGGCAAGGCTGCGCGAAGTTTCGCGTTGTGGGAGAAAGCGCTGCATTACTTCTGCAGTTATCGCCTTATCCGTTGAAAGCACAGATATCTGCTCGGCAATATTTTTCAGTTCGCGCACATTGCCGGGCCAATAGTAGTTCACGAGCATCTGTTGTGCGGCAGCATCCAGCTGCACGGATTGCGTTTTGTATCGTTCTGCAAAATCGGCTGCGAATTTTCTAAACAGCAGGGGCACATCTTCCTTCCTGTCGCGCAATGATGGTACGCGGATAGGCACCGTGCTTAAACGGTAATACAGATCCTGCCTGAAGTCGCCTGCCTGGGTATACTCCAGCAGATCACGATTGGTAGCGGCGATCACGCGTACATCGGTCTTCTGAACTTTGGAAGAACCCACGCGAATAAACTCACCCGTCTCCAACACACGAAGCAGGCGGGCTTGCGTGCCCAGCGGCATCTCCCCTATCTCATCGAGAAATATGGTGCCGCCATTAACGGTTTCGAAATAACCTTTGCGGCTATCTACTGCGCCGGTAAATGATCCCTTTTCATGGCCAAAGAGTTCGCTATCGATAGTACCCTCCGGTATGGCGCCACAGTTAACCGCGATGAAGGGATTGTGCTTCCGGGGAGAAAGTGCATGAATGATCATGGAAAAAACTTCCTTGCCCACACCACTCTCCCCTACTATGAGTACGGAAAGGTCGGTATTGGCAACTTGTACAGCGGTATTCAGGGCGTGGTTCAGCGCGGGTGAAATACCGATGATACCAAACCTATTCTTTATACTTTGAGTGTCCATCTTTTAGTCGTAAGTCGTAAGTCGTAAGTCATAAGTCGTGAGCCTGGCTGGTCCACAATGGCCTTACTTCTATTTTGAGTTTAAAATTGTTTCAACTTCTGCTTTGAGTATTGGGAGACTTTTCTGGCATATCAGCCAAATCGTTGCATCGTCAACCAAGTCATAATCATGAACCAAAATATGCCGCAACGAGATTATTCTTTTTTTATCAGAAACCAGTATTGATGGCTCCATCTTATCTGCTTTCCATAATGCCTCACCTATTATAGCGAGCCTTCTTTCCACTGCATCTACCGTCTTGATATCACTATTGTAATCTGAAAAAGTAGTGATATGCTCAAGATGACTTTCAATTAAGGCAATACGGTCAAGTACGTCCTGTATCAACTTCACGACGTCACGATTCATAAATTATTTGCTTGCTCTCATTTATGCTTTCTATGAAATAGGGATTTTTCATCTTTTTCTCTGATACCAGGTCAACCTTTCTGTTTAATAGATCCTGTAGCCCGAATAATAAGTCAAAATAATCATCCAAATAATCAAGTTCTTTATCATCTTCATCAAAACGATACAGAAAATCGACATCGCTTGCATCCGTAAACCGGCCATCTTTCGTCGCACTGCCAACGAGATAAAAAGACTTCACATGGTGCTTTTTGCAAAGCGCCTGTATAGCCGGTATGTTATTTTGTATCAGTGGTACCATCTTTAAACAATTTCTCCTAATAATGTTGCTGAAGTTGCGCTTGTTACCTTAACCTTTACGTAATCTCCTTTCTTTAGCGGCTGTTCATTTTTAGCGAACACCAGCATTTTATTCTGGCTGTTACGGCCGCTCCAGTCTTTATCACTTTTCTTACTGGAGCCTTCGATCAGCACTTCAAAAGTCTTGCCAATGTCGCTTTTATAGCTTTCACGCGAATGGCCATTTTGCAGGTTGATGATCTCGAT
>CAINOM010000195.1 GCA_903851455.1 uncultured Bacteroidota bacterium
AAAAACATCGCCTTGTTCTGTAATAGCTAAAGTTGCTTTAAATAGCTGGATTGCCTGCTTGTAATCCCCCATTTCCTGGTAGCAGAGCCCCATATTCACATCGTTCTGTGTGATGTAGGCTGTGTCACGGGCGGCAACCAGCAGATCATTTGCTTTTTTATAGTATTCAAGCGCCTGCGGGTACTTTTTCTGTTTATTGAATATAGTGGCGATTACCGAATACTCCCTTCCCACGCCCGGCTTATCTTTACGTGCTTCATACAATGCTATTGCCCGCCCCAGCACATCGAGTGCATTAGGAAAATCTTCAAGCAGCGTATAGCCGACGCCCATCAGGTCGTAAGCTTTGCAGATCAATGGGGTATCATTTATCAGCGTTACCGTTTGCAATGCTGAGTCTGCATAGCTGATCACCTGCGAGGCATCACCAAGCTGCAAATAATCTCCCGACAAGCTGAGCCTCAGTGTCGCTATATTTTTTTCTACATTTTGCTCATTAGCGTACCCCAGGCTCATTACATGGTATTTCAATGCAGCCTGCATATCATAGTAAACTTCTTTTTCGAGGTTGCCGAGGATCCTGGAGGCAGAGAAACAAACATCTGTATTCCTTATTTTCTGGCCGAGCTGGAGCGCCTTTGTGAGATAAAAAAACGCCGAATCGTTGTCAACGGAAAGGTAGGCCCTGCCAGTTTCCAGCAATATTTCAGACGATGCTTTATCTGAGCCAGCCAGCCGGATCTGTTTTTTAAGGCTATCTATATTTTTTGCTGTAACAAGGACACTGAGAAAACACAGAAAGACCGTTAGTGGTGCGTATATCAATAATTGCATACACAATTTTGCAATAAGCGCGGTTTTTGCCCTGTTACATTGTGTATTACTTCCGTGTTTCATAATGTGCCGAGACAGCGAGATTTACTTAAGTCCATAAATATAGACTATGGAATACGTATTACAAAAAAAACTTCCAACTCAGTAAACAATCGTCAATTTATTCTTAACGCACATAAGTTGCAAAATATGCTACGGGTATCCTTCCTGTTAGCATCACAAACGATGACCACCGTCATAAGCGGGACTGAAATTTATCAGGATTAATTCATTGATTGCTTGGTTTCTTTGTATTGATGTATTACCTGCTGGTCTTTGTTGCTGCTTTCCTGGTAGACTTGCTGCCATTTTTCGGGCCGCCGGCTTGGACCGCGATGGTATTCCTGCAGGTGCATTATGGCCTCAATATCTGGTGGGTGTTGGTAACAGGTGTTGTGGGGTCTACACTCGGAAGGTATGTGTTGAGTCTTTATATTCCGCGGCTGTCAACAAAGATCATCACGGTCAACAAAAACAAGGACCTTCAATTTATTGGTGAGAAACTGTCCGGGAATGGCTGGCAGATACAATTGTTTGTGCTGCTGTACACGCTGATGCCGCTACCATCTACCCCGCTGTTTACGGTAGCCGGGATAGCACGGATCAAGCCCATGCATATCATACCGGCTTTCTTTGTTGGTAAGTTTACCAGCGACATGATGATGGTGTTCACCGGGCACTATGTTGTCAACAATGCACGGATGATCGCACAGGGGTTTCTGACGTGGCAAAATATACTCAGTACCTGCCTGGGGATCATACTCATCTGCGTATTCCTTTTTATTGACTGGCGCGTACTGATACAACATAAAAGACTGACGTTGAACTTTCACATCTGGGCGTTTTGACCGTGATATCCGTGCTAAAATCATATAAATAAATGATACCCGTCATGCCATACGGCTCAACCTATAAATAATTTTGGCATCAACAATATACCAATGGACTCAGCGGGCCCGACAAAAAAAACGATGTTCTCGAAAGGCATAGATGCCTTCCTGGAAGAGGTATCGCAAATAGCGCGGTTCACGGGCCTTACGTTCAGGGAAAGCATGAGCCCGCCTTATGAGTTCAAGGAGATATTAAAGCAATGCTATGAGATAGGCATCAAGTCATTCCTGTTGGTAAGCGTTACTGCTTTTATACTCGGTCTCATACTTATCATGCAGTCGCGGCCAACCATGGTTGAATTTGGCGCCGGGTCGTTTTTGCCTGCCATGTCATCTATTTCTATCGTTCGCGAGATCGGGCCGTTGATCACGGCTCTTATATGT
>CAINOM010000196.1 GCA_903851455.1 uncultured Bacteroidota bacterium
CAGGTACACGCTTTTATAACGACCTTATAGGTACTTACACACACCAGCTCAGTAACAATTTCGGTTTAACTGCCCTTGCGGGTGAGAATACGACAATTAGAAACGATGAGACTTTGGTGACATCTATCGACCCAAAGATCAGCGGCCTTGTAATACCTGGTTTTTATAGCTTCACGAATAACTCAGGCCCTATCACCGCTACAAATACAGTATCGCAATGGAAAACACAAGCGATATACGCCAGTGTTAAGCTCAATTATCAGAAAGAACTGTTCCTGGAGGTTACCGCCCGTAATGAGTGGTCTAGCACGCTCGACTGGAGTAAGAACCCTTATTTTTATCCCGGCGCCAACGCTTCATGGGTATTTACGGAAAGGCTGAAAGGAGACTTTAAGGATAAAGTACTTAACTACGGTAAGGTACGTGCAAGTACCGCAGGTGTGAGCCATGACGGTATACCATACGCAAATAACTCCGCTGGTTATACCCAGAGTGCCATCACTACCGGATTTGGATCAGTACAGCCTCCTTTTAATGGGGTTCCGATTTATTCTATCCGTCCTTCATTTGGAGATAAGAACCTGAAACCCGAGTTGACAAGGGAGTTTGAGGTAGGTACAGATCTTTCCTTCTTTAAAGATCGTCTGAGTCTTTCGTTCACTTACTATGACGACCTGACACATGATCTCATCACAGCAGTTCCCGTTCCGCCATCAACCGGCTATTCATTGAACTACATCAACGTAGGTGAGATCAGCAACAAAGGCGAGGAACTGGCCATTCGCGGTACACCGATCTCTACCAAGTACGGATTGAAATGGGACCTCTTCGCCAGCTATTCGCATAACGTGAGTGACGTAGTAAGCCTCAAGGACGGCGTTTCGCAGATCACTGTTGGTGGATTTAACGGAATGGGAATTGTCGCAGCCGTGGGCCATCCTTTCGGCGCATTTTACGCCGCTGATATCAGCTATGAGCAGGACCCAACAACAAAACAGTGGCATGCGATCATAGATCCTAACTCAGGCTTACCGGTTCCGACTGCGAAGCCACAGATCAGGGGGTCTTTCCAGCCTAAATTCCAGGCTTCCTGGGGAACTGACCTGACTTACAAAGGATTGAAACTGCATGTATTGTTTACTACCAAGCAAGGCGGTTTGTTCTACAGCCAGAACAAAGAACTGATGGATTTCGTAGGTAGCTCAATTGAAAGCACTAACAACAACCGTAACGCGACTTACTGGACCAACTCAGTATACCTGCAGCCCGGTACTACAAATACCTATACACCAAATGATGCAGCGCATGGTGGTACAAAATACCTGCCTTATAACTATTGGGTAACACAGGTAGGTCAGGGCAATCTTCCGGCACAAAATCTGGTGAATGCAAGTTATGTACGCCTGCAGGAGGCTTCTCTTGGTTACAGAATACCACAGAAATACTATGCGAAGTCACCATTTGGCGGCCTGGAAGCAGGTATCTTCGGTAACAACCTGTTGCTGTGGACAGCAAAGAGCAACAAATATGACGATCCGGAAGAGGGTACTTCAGGTGCCACTTCAAATGGACAAGGGTTTAACTTCAGCGCTACCCCTTCAGTGAGAAATTACGGTGCTTACATAAAAGTTACTTTCTAAACCTCGTTTAAAACTGTTATTATGTCAATAAATAAGAAAATTATCATTATAGCTGCAGCGGGCCTGACTTTTGGGGTATCATCTTGTAAGAAGTATCTTGATGTGAACTCAAATCCGAACGTAGCAAAGGTTCCTACCGTTCAGACCTTGCTGCCGGCTGCAGAGTTGTATGTAGGCAGTGCAGTGGGAATGGACCTGGAAGTTGCCGGTTCGTTTTTCGCGCAGTATTGGACACAAAGTCCTGGCGCCAGCCAATATCACAGCTACGACCAGTATAGCCCGGGCCAGGATGCGCTTACATACGCCTGGACGAATTTGTACACAGCCAATGAGGACTTTTACCAGTTGTACAAGTTAGCAGATTCTCAGAAGCAGACAGGTTATATGGCTATTGCGCTGCTGATGCAGGCGTATACGTTCCAGCTTACTACAGACGGCTGGGGTGATGTTCCGTTTACTGCCGCGTTAAAAGGTCAGTACGCCGATGGCCACCTGGTGAATCCGAAATATGACTCGCAGTCGGTTGTCTACAACGGCATCATAGCGTTGATCGACTCTGCGAATGTATTGCTTACCAAAGCCGGCGGCAGCCCGGGCGGCGACGACCTTATCTACGGCGGTGACATGACCAAGTGGCAGGAATTCTCGAATACACTTGCCCTGCGCGTATATCTGAGACTTAGCCAGATCAACCCGACCATGGCACAGGCCGGTATTGTTGCGCTGTATTCAAACCCCGCAACTTCTGTATTTATCGGCACACAGACAGGCGATGACGCTGTTATTAAGTATGGGTATAGCTCAGCTAATAACAATCCGCTTTTTGCGGAGGAGGTTGGTCTGCAGCAATACCAGAATTTTGTGGCCAGCAATACCTGCCTGGACACCCTGAACGGAGATAATGACCCGAGATTATTTTTATTCTATGAGCCTGTCAGCGGTACTGGTTCATTTACAGGACTCCCGCAGGGACTGTATAATGGCATTGCATATACCGGCTATTCTTTCCCAACAGTTTATGTGGCAGGAGATGCCCAGAACCTCGGCAAAACTACATTGTTTAATTCCGGCAATGCCCCTGTTAACTTTCTTACAAGCTGGGAAAGTTACTTCCTGCAGGCAGAAGTTGTTGCAAGGGGCTGGGTAGCGTCCAGTTCTGGCTTTGCAGACGACAGCCTTTTCTATCATGGCATTATGGCAAACTACAGTTATTACAATAGTCAAATTGCCGACGCATACAATAGTTACTTCGGAGTAGATACAGCGCTCACAGGACATACAAGCACCTATTATGCCGACTATATGTCGGGTATCTTGGGTTCCGGCCCTGGCTACTGGACAGTTTATCCTGCAACAGGCGCCATTGCTCAAAAAATACAGTTCATCATTACCCAGAAATGGCTGGCAATGTGCGGTAACCAAGGCTTTGAGGCATGGACAGAATGGCGCCGTACAGGATATCCTAACTGGCTTACTTATTCAGTGAGCAGCATTGTTGGTAATAACTTCCCCAAAAGGCTTTTGTATCCAACCAGTGAAAGTACAGTTAACTCCTCTTTCCCTGGTCTGAAACCGATGACTCAAAAAGTATGGTGGGATGCTCCCGGCAGTGCGGATCATTGATAAGTTAGGTATCTTATAATTGACAAATAAATCTCAATAAAATGAAAAAAATAATAATATTCTCTCTTTTGATGTCAGTAGGTTTTGCGTCCTGTAAGAAAGATCCGGGTAATCCATCTCTTACAGTGACGGTATCCTATCCTACAATAACTTTGACGGGAGCACAGTACTATAGCATTGCAGTAGGTGGTAATCTGCCGAGCATTGCCGCTACTGCGTATGACTCTTTTTACCGCGAATCTGATGCGGTAGTTATGGACCTTTCCTCGCTCGATGCCAGTACGCCCGGTCTGTATGCCGTTACGGCTTCTGCAACAAACAAATATGGTTTTGTAGGTAACAAAACAGTATATGTAGGTGTTACCAATGAGCCTTCAACATTTGATATTTCCGGAACCTATATCAGGTTAGCGACCGCAGGCTGCGTTGCACATGTTACAAAAGTAGCGACAGGTATGTTTTTAACCGATAATGTGGGTGGCGTGGATATTACAGTCCCATCCACTGGTGCGGCGGTACCTGCTGTGTTCGTTGTAACCAGCGACTCAACTATTGACTTTGGTACCCAGCTTACAAATGCAGGTACTTTATCTGCAAGTTCCGAATCTCTTACACTTGTTGCGGGTGGTGGAACCGGTACTACACTTGCTTATGCCATCAGCCTCAGTGGTTTTGGCACGTCGGTACGCACTTTCGTAAAGCAATAAATTAATTGTATAAATTTTGTTTGCTCCCTGCAGGTTTTCCTTGCAGGGAGTTTTTTTGCCCAAATGCCGTTAAAACTTTTTTTAACAAATTTTCCATTTCACACCGATTATATTTGCGCACTAATAGTTGCTTATGCGAAAGATCCTTGCCCTCGTGGCGATATTAATGATGCCCATTTCATTGCTGCACGCACAGGATGAGAAGATGAACAGCAACGCTGTGCCAAAGGCAATTGAGAAGCCTTCACGCGATTTCCTGATGCTGCAGGTAACTTATAACAACTGGCTGAAAAAGCCGGACAGCGTAAAGACTAAGCCATTTGGCTTTGGATTTAACGGCTACCTGTGTTATGACTTCCCGATCAAGAAAACCCATCTTAGTTTTGCTGCCGGCCTTGGCGCCAGTGTTTCTGTGGTATACCTGAACCTGCAGCAGATAGCTAATTATGACACAGGCGTGGTACGTGGGTCACAGGTACGCTTTATTCCTGATCCGGACAGCGTTACGTTTAAGCGCTACAAATTTGTTACTACTTACCTTACCGCACCGTTTGAGCTGCGCTATTTTGGCAACATGCAGAACAGGAACAAGGGTTTTAAGGCTGCTATAGGCTTACAGGTAGGTACCTTGCTCGGTGCGCATAGCAAGGCGCTTACATCGGTATCTGGTACCAACATAAAGTATAAAGTGGACACCAAGAGGTACGTGAGCCCATGGGACTTTGCCGCCACTGCGAGAATAGGGTGGGGAAATTTCTCGATATTCGCGTCCTACAATCTTACGAATGTATTCAAAGAGAACGCAGGGCCTCCCATCACGCCTGCCTCCGCAGGTATATGCCTGACGGGTTTGTAAACCGCCATTTATCTTATTTTATATCGCAGAGACGCAATTTGTTGCGTCTCTGTGCATTTTAGGCCATTGCGCCATAACTACCTGATCTTACTCATTTTGATGATTCCCATTCTCCTCGCACGGTTTTTACAGTTGTATGATAAACTTGTTTTGTGTACACTTGTCTAAAAGAATAGATTGCGGACACTTACGATCTACATAATCCTGATAGTATTGTCCGGCTTTTTGCCGGTAGCGGACGCATTCGGGCAAAAGACAAAGCTACCGGACAGTCTGAACCGGGAGAAACTACACTTTACACGCAGCAAATTTGTAAACAATCTTTTAAGGCAAGGGGTAAGCTCTGTGACGAGAACGCCCGAGTCGGGTGTAGATGAAAGCTACCTGAACGGCAAAAGTGAAGACCCCTACCTGCCCTACCAGGGAAAGATAATCCGCCACATCTATATTAATACCTTCAACTTCGACCGTACACTGGATGACACCAGCCGGAGGGACAATAGTTTTGCTGCAAGAGCCGGTAACCGGCTGCACAAGAGCACGCGCAAATTTGTGATCCGCGATAATCTGTTCATTAAAGAGAATACGCCGGTAAATGCGTTTATGATGGCGGATAATGAGCGCTTCATTCGTTCGCTGGAATATATTCATGATGCGCGTATCCTTATTCTCGATATCCCCAATAACCCGGATTCGGTGGATGTGAGCATATTCACAAAAGACCTTTTCAGTATAGGAGGCGGAGGTGCATCGAACGGGCTGAACCACATTAACGGCAACGTATACGAGACCAATCTTGCAGGTATGGCGCAGCGCGTGGAAGTAAGCGGGCTGTATGATTACAACCGTAACCCAAACTGGGGATATGGCGCGCTATACAAGAAGGATAATGTGCTTCATTCGTTTATTGACGCTACGGTGGGTTATAGTGTGATGAGCATAAGCCCTTATACCCACGAAGAAGAGTCAGGGGAATATCTTACACTGACAAGGCAACTGGTATCGCCCTATTCGCGGTTCGCAGGCGGGCTGACCATAAGCGAGGACCAGGCGTACAATATTTACCACAGTCCGGATAGTGTTGTGTTTCCTTACAAATACACATTGTTTGACGGGTGGGCTGGTTATAGCATAGGTATCAAGAAACTTACTGCGACCAACAATACTATACGCGACAGGCGTTTCCTGGCCATAAGATACTACCAGCGGGATTTTTTGCAGCTGCCACAACAGGTGCTCACGCCAACCGGAACGCCGCGGTTTGATCCCATTTTCAACAGCTCACGCGCAGTGCTCGCGCAGATGACCTTCTTCCGTCAGGACTATTACAAAACACAATACATCTACGGCTTCGGCACCACCGAGGATCTTCCGTATGGTTACAATATAGCTGTGACCACAGGATGGCATGAGCAGCTGAACCTGCAGCGGCCCTATGCCGGTGTCAACGCCACCGACTATATAGCCACAGGTCAGGGCGACTTTATACAACTCTTCCTGCGAAGCGGTGGCTTCCTGTACAAGAATAAGGTGCAGGACGGCAGCTTCCTGATCGGGGCAACGGCATACAGCCGGATATTCTTTCTCAACAGCACCAAGATCAGGCAGTACATAAACCTTAGCTATACCCACCTTTACAATCGGGTGACTTATGCCCCGCTGCGCATAGACAACTACTTCGGCCTCCGTGGTTTCCTTTCCGATTCGGCCTATGGCACACGAAGACTGAGCCTGCAGCTCGAGACTGAATTTTATCTCAAATTTAAACTCCTCGGTTTCCAGTTCGCACCATTTCCCTGGGGCGATCTCAGCCTGATAACGCCGGAAAATGGTCCCTATTCCCGTTCAGCACTATATACCAGCCTCGGCGGCGGCCTGCGAGGCCGAAATGAGAACCTGGTATTTGAAACCATAGAGCTCCGGGCTTATTTCTTCCCCGTAGCACCCAGTAATATGCGGGGTTTTAAAGTAGTGCTCAATGGCAACATCAGGTATCGCTACTCAAGCAATTACATCACTGCGCCAGATGTGGTGCAGTTGAATACACAGTGATCTGAGGTAAACACGGGTGTTTCAACCTTTGCATTGTATACGGTATATTTGTAGTAAGCAAATAAAGGGTTATAGGAGCTGTAAAGGCAATGGAAAGAAATGGGGCAATATTGGGGGCGTCTCAATGCGCACCGGAAAGAAGTGGTACTCAATGGTGTTAGAACATTTGCCCATGAGGAGAATGACTGGTGGGACAATGTTGAAGACTCTGCAAAAGAGTCGATTGAAAAAGGGCTGCAACAAGCTAAGGCCGGCAATGTCATCGCGCACGAAGATGTGATGAAAAAGTATAAGAAATGGCTATCAAAATAAACTGGTCGCCGGAAGCGGATGAAAAATTTAGTCAGAACGTTCGGTACCTGCGCGACGAATGGAGACAAGGAGGTCGAAAAATTTATTCGCCAGACACAAAAAGTTATTGAACGTATCCCGCTTGTTCGTAGCAGACCTTTTTCTTCTATTGCATCACTTGTTACCCCGGGACCAATTGTTTAACTGACAAAAACAACGAAAGAATATTTACTTTTACTGCAACCAATTTATGCTTCTAACCCACACACTACTTGTCAAAATGCTGCTGTCTGTGCTTATAGGCGGTGTAATAGGCATGGAGCGGGAGATAAGAAGCAAATCCGCAGGGTTTCGCACCATCATCCTCATTTGCCTTGGGGCAACGTTGTTCACCATTTTTTCGCAGGTCTTGGGCTATCCCGGCAACGAGGACCGTATTTCTTCAAATATTGTTACAGGCATCGGCTTTCTGGGTGCGGGCGTAATCTTCCGCAGTACTTACCGTGTAAACGGGATAACTACTGCCGCGTCCATATGGCTTTCCGCTGCACTGGGTATGGGCATTGGCTGCGGATATTATGCTGTTTCTATAGTGGGCTGCCTGCTGGTGATGGCTGTACTGGTGATCTTCTCCTCCATGGACCGCTTGCTGGACAGGATAAACCAGGTGCGGGAGTACAAGATATCCTATCCTTACGAGGACAACCAGGAACATAAATACGAGGACCTCATCGTTGAATACAAGCTGTCTATCAAAAGCCGCGAGCACAATAAAAAAGGCAACATCATCACCGGTTCGTGGACAGTGACCGGAAATGAAAAAGCGCATCACGCCTTCATAGAATGTGTATTAAAAGATACTACGGTCACCGAGTTCAGTTATTGATTCACTACCGAGGTTATCGGATCCGGGCTGCGACCTAAGTGCGCCAGCGACTAGGCCACCCACTGCGCCAGCGCATCCGCTATCTTACGATCATTACTCAATCGCGGCACTTTGTTCTGGCCACCGAGCTTCCCTATAGACTTCATGTACTCTATGAATGCATTCTTCTTCATCGGCCTTATCTTCAGCGTTTGCAGTATGCCGCCGGCAATGAGATCTTCATAGTAAATGTTCTTCTCTGCCAGGTATTTATTCACTGCCGCTGCGAATGCATTCATATCTGCCGGCGGATTTTCGAACTCTACGAACCACTCGTGATACGGTAGACCTTCGCTTACCTGTATGGCCGGTGCTATTGTAAACTCTATGATGTGGGTATTAAAATCTTTGGCGGCATTCAGCAGGGCATATTCTACTTCCTCGCCTATCACATGCTCACCAAACGCAGAAATAAAATGCTTGATGCGGCCCGTTACCACCAGCCTGTACGGATCAGTGCTCACAAACCGAACGGTATCACCTATGCTGTAGGACCATAGTCCTGCATTGGTGGTTACTATAAGGGCATAGTTCTCTCCCACCTTCACATCGCCAAGCGACAACCTTGTTGGCTTTTCATTTGCTATCTCGCCGGCAGGAATGAATTCATAAAATATCCCTGCATTGGTATTTAGCAACAGGCCGTTATTTTCTATCGTATCCTGGAAGGCAAAGAAGCCTTCAGAAGCCGGAAATGTTTCTATCATATCCACGTTCCCGCCCAGGCTGTCTATCAGTTTTGTTTTGTAAGGCTCAAAGTTTACTCCGCCATGCACAATAACCTGCAACTCGGGAAACAGTTCTTTTATTTTCTTTCCTTCATTTCTCTGGCTCAGCCAGTCGAAGTACATCTGCATCCACGGGGGTATACCGCTGATGAGGGTCATATTCTCGCCGGAGGTCTCCTGAACGATCTTGTCCAGCTTCACTTCCCAGTCTTCAATACAATTGGTCTCGTATGATGGCAGCTGGTTGCTCCTCAGGTAGCGCGGAATAAAATGGTTCACAATACCGCTGAGCCGTCCTGTTGGTATACCTCCTACGCGCTCCAGCTCCGGTGAGCCGGACAGGAATATCATTCTCCCGTTTGCAAAACTGGCATTGCCGCTTTCCGCCATATAGCAGAGCAGGGCATCGCGCGCGCCATTAATATGATTAGGTATAGATTCCTTGGTGATCGGTATATACTTTACACCACTTGTTGTGCCGGATGTTTTAGCAAAGTATATCGGCTTTCCCTTCCACAACACATTTTGCTCGCCGTTTTTTATCTTATCTATGTAGGGCACAAAAGCTTCATAATCGCGTATCGGAACCGCCTGCCGGTAGTCTTCGTATGTCTTTACGTTTTGCAGCTCATGCTCCTTCCCGAAGATGGTGCGGCTACCCTGTTTCAACAAATATTGCAAAACCGCCTGCTGGTCGGCAACAGCAGTAGCCATACCTTTGCGCACCCTGGAGTGTATCATGGACGCATAAGGCCTGGCAAGGAACGATTTAATGTTCATTCTTTATTTTTGGTTCGAATCCAAAGTTAATACTAATTACAAGCTTATTTTACATGCTTATTATTGTAGTTTTATTTTTAGATATTGCAGCATAGCGCAGTGATTCGTTATTGGCCATTATGAACTTTAAAAAATATGTGGCGCTCTTCTTTGTCACATCAGTTGCGCTGATGGTGGTGGCGCTGTACAATGGATTTCCGCTTGTACAGCCGGATACGGGCACGTATATCGACCAGGCTTTTTCCCCGCGCTTCAGACCAGAGCATATGCCTTTTTACAGTATGTTCGTTCGCATAACTTGTTTATGGACATCATTGTGGTTTACCATTTTCGCGCAGTGCCTTATTCTTGCTTATCTCGTCCTGAAATTTATCCGTCTCATTGGTGGAGACAAATCGGACGATCCCGATTCTGGTTTCAATTTTTCATTGATCGCAGTGATCAGCATCATTTCATTTACCTGTGTTTCATGGGTGGTATCTTGCGTGGTGCCGGATGTATTTGGCGCGATATTGCTGCTGGCATCCGTCCTTTTTATTTCAGACACGGATATAAAGCGGCGATCGCAGGCGATGTATTTGTTCTTTGTATTCCTGGCAATGCTGATGCACAATGCACATTTCCCGATCCTCGTATTGTTCTCCCTTGTATTGCTTGTCTGGGCATTTGTGAAAAAGCGGCAGGCTATTATAATGAAGAGTACAGCACTCCTTGCCATATGTGTGGTGGTATGGGGCCTCATGTGCGGCATGAACGTGGTGAAAAAACATGGCTTCACGTTCTCGCGCGGCACCGATGTGATGCTGGTAGCTAAGTTTGCCGAAACCGGTATTCTTGATGCATACCTCAATGACAATTGTGGAAAGAAGCCTTTACAGATGTGCCATTTCAAGGATCATGTGCCCGGCAACATCAATCAATTCCTTGCACCCGGAGGCCCGGTGTACACCATGGGTGGGTGGGACAGCTGCGTGGAAGAATGTAAGACCATTGCAGGCGATGTGTTCACTACTCCCCGCTATCTTTCCATGTTCGCCGCAAAATCTGTGATGGGCACTCTAAAACAACTCACCCAGGTACAGGCCCCGGATAAGGTTGTGGCGCAGGGCGGGGGCTCAGAGGCATGGGAAAAGATAAAAGAATACTTTGCTGACGCGCTACCTGCCTACAGCACCTCTTTGCAAAATGGCAGTGTGCTTAGCGGCAGTTCGTGCAACTTTGTCTACTATCTCTTTTTTGTTTTGTCATCGTTGTGGATGCTGTTGTTTTATGGCCGGGTAGTGAACAAAGAACTGGCATTCATCTATGGAGCAATTATATTGTTTTTAGTGGTCAATGCGTTTGTCACAGCATCATTGTCCGCTATAACCTATCGTTTCCAGTACCGCGTGGCGTGGTTGCTACCCGCTGCAAATGCCATCGTGATACTGAAATATTATTATTACAAGGAGAAGAAACAGACTGCTTAACCGGGATCAGCCAAATGAAATTGAAGACCTTTATACCACTGCTGCTTGCCACATCGCTGATGCTGATGGTGGTAGCGCTGTATAGTGGCTTCGGGCTTACAGAGAGTGATACCGGCGCGTACATCTATATGGGTATCCGCAACACTATCCCTATTGATCGCTCGATCTTTTATGGTTGGTTTATCAGGTATGCCAGTATGTGGTCTTCATTGTGGTATGCGCTCTTTGCACAAAACCTGCTGCTCGCTTATGTATTGTTGAAGTACGTTTTTCAAATTCAAAATTCAATCCCGATAGCTATAGGGATCAAAATTCAAAATTTCAGGGATGCGGAGACCGGCAATGATCCCAATTCCCTATTGCCAACCACCGATTCCCAATCCAGATTTACCCTGTTCACGGTCATCACCATTGTCTCTTTTACCTGCGTCTCGTGGGTAGCCAGTTACCTGATGCCAGATGCTTTTGCCGGAATATTGCTATTGAGCATACTGTTGTTTTTCACTTACAGAGCTGGCAAGGCGCTTCAGCTGGTAGCTTATGCACTCATCATCTTATTGGCCATGATCGTGCACAACTCGCACGCACTTATCGTGGCGCCTTTTTCACTGGTGCTGATCGTATGGGCCATGATAAAGAAACACCGGACGATATTAAAGCGAAGCCTGGTGCTGCTGTCACTGTCTGCGATGAGCTGGTTGCTGCTGTGTACAGTAAATGCTGTCAACGGTTATGACTTCACCTATTCCCGCGGCAGTCATGTATTCATGGTTACCAAATTTGCAGAGACCGGAATACTTAAAACATATCTTGATGACAACTGCGGCACAAAGAACCTGAAGATGTGCAACTACCGGGACCAGATACCGGCCTACTCCTGGGATTTTTTGTGGGACGCCCAAAGTCCGCTTTACAAAACGGGTGGCTGGGACAGCAACAAAAAAGAATTTGGCGTGATCATACATGATGTGTTCACCACACCGAAATACATGGAAATGTTTATGGTCAGCGCAGCCACGGGCACACTGCGTGAGCTCTCCCAGGTGCAGGCGCCGGACTATACAACGTTCCAGGGCAGGACATCATCGCCAGGGCAAAGCGTAAGTGTTTTTTTTGCTGATGAGCTTAATGAATATGTTCTTGCGAAACAAAATACTACCGGCCTTTCTGCTACCAGTGCCAACTATATTTACTACTTGTTTTTCCTCTTGTCAGTTATCTGGATCCTGTTTCATTCGCGGTTTTTTGAAAAAGAATTATTTTTTATTTACGGCTGCATCTTATTGTTTTTTGTGCTCAATGCATTTGTTACATCCACCTTCTCCACGGTCATCTATAGGTTCCAGAACCGTGTGTTCTGGGCACTTCCGGCCACAAATGCCATACTGATGATCAGATATTACTGGTATCGTTTCCCGCAGCGGGCCAATACGGAGTAATAAAAAATTTTCAAATAATAGTGAATTTTTGTTGGTTGAAATAAAAAAGTGTATTACCTTTGCGAAAATATTTTAGGTACATCATGTTTGCAATCGTAACAATAGCAGGGCAACAATTCAAGGTAAAACAGAATGATGAATTGTTCGTGCATCGCCTTGAAGGCAATGCCGGTGACAAGGTTGAATTTTCGGAAATTCTTATGGTAAGCAATGATGGCAACATCACTGTGGGAAATAACAACAAAAAAATTCAGGCTGAGATCATGGATCATTTGAAGGGTGATAA
>CAINOM010000197.1 GCA_903851455.1 uncultured Bacteroidota bacterium
CCGCTTCCCCGACACTGAAACAGCGCAATAGCGAATATTAGGTAAGCATTTGGTGAATAGAGCCATGCCGTACAAGCGAGCGTGGCAACGATGCTTAATAGCAGCACCATGACCGTCCCAAAAATCTGTCACCCATCAGACTCACTCTCCCTCATTATTACGATCTACCCCTTTTAGCGGTATAATTTTTCACCCCGAACGGAGTAAAACCACAAATCCCTTATCTTTGTCCGCCTTTATAATATGAGGAATTAATTCATGAAACGACTTGCCTTCCTGTCCTTTGCCATTGTGGCGTTTATTTTAATGGATAGTTGTTCTACTAAATTCAATGTAGCCGCCCCATACAAGAACATTACCGTTATCTACGGCTTCCTCGATCAGGCCGATACCGCCCACTATATCCGCATCCAGAAAGCATTCCTGGACAATAACAAGAGCGCGCTCACTATGGCGCAGACACCTGACTCCAACTACTATGCCAGCCTCAATGTGAAGATCGAAAGGATAAATCTTTATTCAACATTACAAGGCGTTCACGATACCATTCACCTCAACCGCGTAGATCTGAACCTGGAAGGCTATCCCAAGCAGCCGGGCGTTTTCTTCAACGCACCCAACTATGCTTATAAATTTACTGACCCGCTGGACGCTCACTACTCTTACCGCATCATAGTTACCAACAGCGCCACCGGCGAAGTTGACTCTGCCGAGACGCCCGTAATTGTAGACAACGACCCTACCCTGTTTAATATCCCCTTTCTCGACGACTCACTGTCTAAACGCGCCGGCCTGAGCTTTGCGGCCACACCTATCAACACCAACGATGTACTGGACCTTGGCTGCGTATATACCAATCCACCATACGGTACGTTCAGCTTCAATGGCCAGTCGTCACCGGCTGCTGTGGCGCAGATGATCCTCCGTTTCAAATGGGTAGACTCCAACTATGTCACGCACGCACGTACCCGCCACTATGCCGATGACGACCTGGGCCTTACAGGTCTCGTAAACGGCAGTTTCGATTTTACACTCAATAATGTAGATATTTATGGCGCCATCCGCTCGGCCCTGGGCCCGGCACCTGCCAATACAGCACGCCTGATGAACCGGTGCACTATTTTCACCTACCTGGGCACCTACGACTACTATACCTATGAGCAGGTACAGAAAAACCAGGGCACGGGCCTTACCGGCAGCGAGATAGAGCCTATTTATACCAACGTAAAAGGTGCCAATGTGCTGGGCCTGTTTACCTCACGAGGTTCGCGCTACGGCAATATTTCCATCAGTTCAGAGACCATCGACTCCCTGATCATCAGCCCCCTCCTCACCGATATAAATATCAAGGGCACTTCTTACTAGTCCGGTTTATGTCCGGAATAGTATCTGCCATTTCGGGATAAACTCCTGAGCTGGTATGTATTGCGTATTTCCCGGGGCCCTACCTCCATCGCAGACTCACGACTTACGACTTACGACTTACGACTTGCGACTTGCGACTTACTTCTGACTTATCCCTTATCAACTTATCACCTCCTCTGTCATATTTTCTGCCATAATTTCAGTAAATAAAGAATGGCATATTCATTGAGTATAGTACTGTGATGTCAGAAGGCATCAGGAAACTAAATAAAAATAATATACAACAATAACAAATTACTATGGCAAAAATTATCGGAATTGACTTAGGAACAACCAACTCTTGCGTAGCCGTAATGGAAGGCAACGAACCAGTGGTTATCGCGAACGACGAAGGCCGTCGCACCACGCCCTCAGTTGTAGCCTTTTTGAAGAACGGAGAGCGTAAAGTAGGTGATCCTGCAAAGCGCCAGGCGATCACTAACCCGATCAACACCATACAGTCCATAAAGCGTTTTATGGGCCGTCGTTTTGATGAGGTTACAGATGAAATGTCGCACTTCACTTACAAATTGATAAAGGGCGATAACAATACTCCCCGCGTGGATATTGATGGCCGCCCATACACACCACAGGAAATATCAGCAATGATCCTTCAGAAAATGAAGAAGACCGCTGAAGACTTCCTTGGATATGAAGTAAAGGAAGCGGTAATTACCGTACCTGCATACTTCAATGACGCACAGCGCCAGGCTACCAAAGAAGCAGGCGAAATAGCCGGCCTCAATGTGCGCCGTATCATTAACGAACCTACAGCAGCAGCCCTGGCTTATGGCCTCGACAAGCAGCATAAAGACAGCAAGATCGCGGTATTCGACCTCGGTGGTGGTACATTCGACGTATCAGTACTGGAACTGGGCGATGGCGTATTTGAAGTAAAATCTACCAATGGTGATAC
>CAINOM010000198.1 GCA_903851455.1 uncultured Bacteroidota bacterium
ATATGAAACGTACATATCAACCGCACCGCCGCAGCCGCAAAACAGTTCATGGTTTTCGTAAACGCATGGAGTCTGCCAATGGCCGTAAAGTACTGGCTTCCCGCCGCGCCAAAGGCCGTCATAAGCTGACTGTATCAGACGAGCGCCGCCTGAAGTAATTATTTTTTATTAAAAAATAACCTGCCATTCGTAATACTTTCAAAGTATATGAGCGGCTCAAGCGAGAGCAGCATATTCATACGCTTTTCCTTACCGGGAAAGCGTTTTCTGTTTTTCCCATACGGCTCATTTATACTATTTTACCACGTACCGATGTCAAGGCTTCGCCTGTGCAGACGGGGTTTTCCGTGCCGAAAAAGAAGTTTCGCAGCTCTGTGCACCGCCACCGCATACGCCGGCTGATGGTGGAGGCATGGCGGCTCAACAAACACGGTCTCTACGAAACTATACCTCCCGATAAGCAAATACACCTGTTCTTTATCTTTACCGACATCAAAATGCCGGAGTACAAATTGGTAAAAGATGCTCTGATAAAGGGGATAGAGAAATTGGTGGGAGTAGTGAAAAGGAGCATCTTTAAACTATTTTCGCAAGAGGCGCGATTGTGTTGCGAGTCAACCACCCCAGATTGGCGCAAGCGCCAATCGTCCCCTCCTAAAAACAGGAGGGGAGGTGTAACACAGCACTCATTTTGTCGAAATACAAAACGCACAAAATTTGAGAAAACTTTTCTCCATATTATTCATCGCCATCATCCGGTTCTACCAGGGTGCTATATCCCCGTTCTTTGGGGCGAAGTGCCGGTTTACGCCTACCTGCAGCGCTTACGGCCTGGAAGCCATACAGAAGTATGGGCCATTCAAGGGAGGATGGATGGCGTTTAAACGGTTCTGCTCCTGCCACCCGTGGGGGAAGCATGGGTATGATCCGGTGCCATGATAAATTAATTGTACTATTCTAACATTTACTTCAGCAACTCGCAAGGCTTCAACCCGGTAACACGTTTGAATGCCGTGCTGAAGTGAGATATGCTGCTGTAGCCGAGGGTATTGGCGACATCAGTTACTGAAAGGCCTTGTACCTGGAGGAGCTCTTTGGCTTTGGCGATGCGGAGCTCCTGCTGGTATTCGTGGATGGTGCGGCCGGTAATGGTCTTAAAACCTTTTTTGAGGTAGCATTCGTTCATAGCCACTTTGCGCGCCAGTTCACGGATGGTGTGCGGCTGGTCTATGTTCTGCTCTATGATGTGGCGCGCGTCCTGTATTTTTTCACGCTCGCTTTCGTAGGCAAGAAAGCGGCAGGCAGGCACCTGGCAGGCTTCGAAGGGTATTGTGATGCACTCCAGCGCCCGGCGCAGCAGGTGCATGGCGGTATTGCTGCGGTCGAGCGACCTTATGAATGGCGTGGCTACTGTTTCCGTTTGCAGCTTGTCTATAAGGCTGCGGGTAAGCGCACAGATGGAAAAGGGTATCTGCGTGGTCTGATCGAAGCGGAATGGCTGGTTGGCTGCCAGTGTTTCCGGCGGGTACTGGTCGAAAAAACCGGGAAGAAAACGCAGGGTGAATACAGCACCGTTGGTGGATGAGCCCTCCTCGAGCTGCAGGTAAGAGAGTTCCAGGCAATATTTGTTATCGTCTACCGGGTAAAGGTATAGGGTACCCCTGTCCTCGCGGGTCTCATCATCTGGCAAGGCTACCTCGTAGCATTCGCACTGGATGTAGTTGTTTACCAACAGTTGGGATGCAGCAAGCATGCGGGCCTCTACACCGATGAATCGCTCAACGGGTACGGGCAGTTTTCTGCTTGTTACAGACTTTGGCATTGGGATGCAAAGGTAAGAAGTTTGCCGGGTTTGTATTGTCAGGGAAGTATCAGAAAAGCGCCGGGAAGCCTGAAATAGAGTGAGTATGCCGTCTGACGCGAGCCAATCACCCCCGCTTAGAAGCATGCTTCGCTATGCGTTACAGCTCCCCTCCTAAAAACAGGGGAGCTGTAACGCCGCTCACGTTGTTCAACAATTCACGCAAAATATTGGTATGCGCGCTTTGGAATTTTAAAATTAGGATTTTACGCCATTATGGCGTCTATTTCATTCATCACGTCGGGGGTGAGCCTGGAGTGGATGTCTATGGCTTTTAGATTTTCCACTAATTGCGACTCTTTTGTGGCGCCAAGTATGGCTGAGGTGACATTGGGGTTGCGGATGCACCAGGCAATGGATAAAGTAGCCAGCGAAGTGCCGAGGTCTTTGGCCACTTTGTCCAGTTTCTTTACTTTTTCTATTTTATCCTGCTGCATGATCTTGTCCTTCAGCCATGCATAATTTTCCAATGAAAGGCGCGAACCTTCGGGTATACCTTTGTTGTACTTGCCGGTAAGCAGGCCGGAGGCCAACGGGCTCCAGATGGTAGTACCTATACCGGCATCCTCAAAAACAGGGAGATAATCCCTTTCCATGGTCTCGCGCTCAAAAAGATTGTACTGCGGTTGTTCCACTGCGGGGCCTATAAGATTAAAGGTCCTGGCTATGTTGGTGGCATCGAGTATGTGCCCGGCATCCCATTCGCTGGTGGCCCAGTAGAGTATTTTGCCTTGCTGTATGAGTATGTTCATGGTCCGCACGACCTCTTCCACAGAGGTTTCGGGATCGTGGCGGTGACAGTAAAAAATATCGAGGTAGCTTGTTTGCAGGCGCTGTAGTGCGGCATGGCACGCATCGGTGAGGTGCTTGCGGCTGAGGCCGGTCTGGTTGGGGCGATTGTACTTACCGAAGATGCCGAAGAAAGCTTTGCTGGACAAGCAATAAGAACCACGGTCCCAGCCCTTTTTGCGCAATACACGCCCCATGATGAGTTCAGACTTGCCACCTTCGTAGCCTTCTGCATTATCGAAGAAGTTGATACCGTTGTCGTAGGCGAGGCTCATGAGCTTGTCGGCCGCATTATCGTCTACCTGCCTGGAGAAAGTGACCCAGGATCCGTAGGAGAGCAGGCTTAGCTGCAGTCCCGTTGTGCCCATTCTTCTGTATTCCATAATAACAACAACCCCAAACCCCTAAAGGGGCTTCGCTTG
>CAINOM010000199.1 GCA_903851455.1 uncultured Bacteroidota bacterium
ACAGAAATTACCAGGTTATGAAGAAATAGAGCGACTGGAAGAGATACTGGATGCTACCAATAATTTTATAACCGGGGTTACTGCCAAGGTGCTTGTGGGCACGTTCACCTATAATTGCGAGCGGCTTAACTATTACTATGTGAAGGACACGATTGGCGTGCGCTATGCGATCATGCGGCTATATAACAGGAACTATCCAAACTACAAATATGCTATCAACATGAAGGCCGACAGGGACTGGAGCTCCTATCGCACATTCCTCTATCCCAATGACGAGACGCTGAACTGGATGGAGAATAATAAGATCATCGCCAAAATGTTGCAGCAGGGCGATAGCTTAACGAAGCCACGGGATATAAACTTCGATACCTATTTCAGAACAGATACCGGTAGGGCTGCGTTTGCTAACTTTGCAGCTGGAAAGGGTTTTAAAGTGGATACCACCAGGGCTTCGCAGAGTCCTAATATGCCCTATGAGCTTATCCTTACGAAACATGAGGCTGTGAAAATGGACGCAGTTAATAAAATGACAGAAGAGCTGAAGGCAGAATTGAAGAAATACAATTCCATTTATGTGGGTTGGGAAGCACCGCTGGTGCCCTCAATAAAAAAATAAGTGCAATGGCATGCTTTTTACAACCAACAGGTGAATGAGCAAAAAAGTGGTCATACTCGGTGCAGGATTCGCCGGTCTGCAGGTAGCGCGGCGGCTGCGGCATAATGAGTTTGATGTAACGCTTATCGACCAGTACAATTTCCATCAATTCCAACCATTGTTCTACCAGGTGGCAACCGGCCGACTGGAGCCCAGCGCCATTTCTTTTCCGCTGCGCAAAGTTTTTCAGAAGGAAAAGCAAATACATGTGCGCGTAGCAAGTGTGACGGAAGTGGATATCGCAGGAAAGAAAGTAGTGACCACCGAAGGCGATTTTCCTTATGACCTGCTTGTGATAGCTACAGGGTGTACCAATAACTTTTTTGGCAATAAGAATTTTGAGGCCTATTCATTCCCCATGAAGTCGGTGAATGAAGCGATAGCTATTCGTAACCGGATACTATTGAATTTTGAAGATGCGCTGAGCTCCACCGGCGAGCAGCTTGAGGAGGTGCTGAACATTGTCGTGGCCGGAGGAGGGCCAACTGGCGTGGAGATGGCGGGGTCGCTGGCTGAAATGAAAAAGTTCATTCTGCCAAAGGATTATCCTGATATGGATTTTTCGCGGTTGAACATATACCTGGTGGAAGGGGCGCCGCATGTGCTGCAAAATATGAGCGGGCCATCGCAGCGTAAGTCGCAGGAGTACCTGGAGCAGATGGGCGTGACTGTTTGGCTGGATACAATTGTGCAGGACTACGACGGTAAACTGATCACGCTGAAGGACGGACGAACGATAAAGAGCAGGAACCTGATATGGACCGCCGGGGTAATGGGTAATGTGCCCAATGGTATTGCGAAGGATGTGCTCGTGAGGGGCAATCGCATCAGGGTGGATGAATACAACCGGGTTGAGAGCCTGGATAGCGTTTTTGCAATAGGTGACATTGCTTACATGGAAACAAAGGATTTCCCTAAAGGACATCCTCAGCTGGCAAATGTGGCTATCAACCAGGCGAAAAATCTGGTAGCTAATATCAAAAGGCTGGCAAAAAAGGAGTCGCTGAAAAAGTTTGTGTACAAAAATCCGGGCACTATGGCTACCGTAGGAAAGCACAAGGCGGTTGTGGATCTGCCGTTTTTAAGCTTCCAGGGCCGGCTGGCGTGGTTTACATGGATGTTCCTGCACCTGATGCTGATACTCAGTGTAAAGAACAAACTCATCATTTTTATCAACTGGGCGATCAGCTATTTTACAAATGATACCACGCTACGGCTGATATTACTGCCTACACGAAAGCAAATGGAATTAGCCAAGCAGAGAAATGGGGAAAATTAACAACTCTTACAGTTGCATTTCTTTATTTTCATACCTTGTATCAACTAATATAATGTCCCGTATTTCCTGATGAACTGGAAGCAAATAAAATGGAAGTTGCGCTATTACTGGCAGTACTTTCCGTTTACACTCAATACTTTGTTGTGCGGCCTGGCAGGGTGGTGGGCATATAAGCTGCTCTACAAGCCTGCAGTGAAGGGCGAAGATCCCTCGCCGCTGCTCCCGTTCATTATATTGATGGGTAGGATGGTGATGTGGTTTGCGGTAGGGCTTTTTGCATTATCTGTGCTCAGTACATTCGTTACCTATTTTTATTACCTCTGGCTGCGCGGTAACAAAGGGTATAAGCTGGAGGTAGATTTCACAGCTGAAACGGTAAAGGGTAAGAAGAATAAACTGTTTCTCAACACCCGGCTGCAGGGCGTGATAAGGCCGTTGCTGGGTTTTGTAAAAGGCAGGCTGTACTATGATGATAACATCATGACCGACCGCTTCAGCCTGCTATCAAATAAATGGAAGGACAAAACATTTGTACGGGCTGCTATTGCAGGGCGTAGCCGCATGAGCCTGCCGGACATAAAGGAGTATGAGCTTAAGGGTGGTTTCGTCTATTTCCAGGACATGCTACATCTGTTTTCCCTGGCGGCGCAGCAACCCATTGGAGGTCACTTTTACCAGCCACCTGTGCTCACTACCCAGGAGGACGCGAATGTGTTTCCCAAAAAGACGGAGACCATGGATGTGCGCATAGAGCAGCTGCGCCGGGTAGAAGGAGAACCGCTCAACTACAAAGACTTTGAGAGCGGCGATGACGTGCGCCGCATAGTGTGGAAGGTGTATGCAAAGAACCGCGAACTGGTGGTGCGCATACCCGAGATGTTTGAGCCTTATGCATCGCACCTTTACTTTTATGCTAGTTTTTACGCGTCCGTAAAAGCACAGTGGATGGGCGAGGGCTACCTGAAGGAGATGCTGAACTACTACAAGAACAATGTATGGACCGTCTACGACACGCTGTCGAACAAAGAATGGGAGATGCGTTTTATGCCTGATCAGTCATTTCATATACCTGAGCAGCTGACGGATACAGAAAAGTCGGCGCGCATCATCAGCAACA
>CAINOM010000200.1 GCA_903851455.1 uncultured Bacteroidota bacterium
GCTCCGCCGGTTTTACCGTTATCTGTTTTGGCAGTTCCAGTTCTTCTGTATCCCTTATTTCCTCGGCAAACCTCAATTTCTGCAGGAGTATCACATCATCCTGCGGCTTCAGTATACACAGGTTTTCTTTGTTCCTGAGTACAAACACGCCAAGCGCCACTTTGCCACTCTGTTTCAGCGCCTCTTTAAGCAGTACATAAGCCTTCTCACCGCCCTTTGTGGGAGCCAGGTAGTATGGGGTATCATAAAATGTGCTGTCTATTTCTTCGGTCTTTACAAACTCATTGATGTCTATCATCTTGCTTTTCTTCGGGCTCACTTTCTCAAAGTCCTCGTCAGTAAGCACTACATAGTCATCGTGGTATTTATAACCTTTTACAATATTGCCCCATGGTACTTCCTTGCCGGTATTGGCATTGATGCGGGCATAGTGAATGTTTGCATGCCCGTTCTTATCGAGCATATCGAGGTCCAGCGAGCTCTCCTGCGTGGCGCTGAATAATTTTACCGGGATGTTTACCAACCCAAAACCTATTGAACCTGTCCAAATTGCGCGCATAAAATACTTTATCTTAAAATGCGATAAAAAAAGTGTGCCTGCAAATAAACAACTATCAAAAAAACTTCCTGCTGATCAATGTCAGCGTCCTAACTGATCTATTTCTTCCTTACAAATCCAATGAAATCCGTCCCCGGTATGTCGGTCGCGCCCAACTGCCGAAGCATGGTCACTAATTGCCCCCTATGATAAGTAGAATGGTTGAAAACGTGGTGAAGCACCTGGTAAACGGGTGTTTTGTGCGCATTCTTCTGGCGATCATAAAACTGCAGCACAAGCGCGAGCGCACGGTCATCGTATTGCTGTGCTACAAATTGAATAAGTGTTTCTGAATCAACCTGCCATGTTTTGCAAACATCTTCAAAAAGCAAGCTCGTATCGTCACCATGCCATACCGGGTGCTCGGCAAGCTGCAGGCGCTGCAGCCAAACAGACTCTGCACTCCAGGTATGTAGTACAGTGCGCCGCAATGAGGGGAAACTGCTGTTTATCTCTTTGTCCACGTCGCCCTCTTTGAGCTTCAGCATGGCATCGATGATCAGTTTGTTGGCCCATTTGTTATATTGGGCATATTGAAGCAGTAATTCCTTCATAGTAAGCTTATCTTTACGCTAAATTAATTTATAAAAATGGCCGACAACAATAATTTTTCGGGGTTCGATACACTTTGCATACGCGGCGGGCATACACCCGAAAGTAATCGCGCGCACCTCACTCCTATATATGCTTCCAGCACCTACACCTTCGACAGCGCCGAACAAGCCATTGCGGTATTTAAAGGAGACGAGGAAGGCTACATCTATGGCCGCTGGGGCAACCCTACTATTGCCGAGGCTGAGGAAAAGATCGCACTGCTAGAGGCTTATGGATTGAAAGACAAAGATGGCAATCCGCTGAAATTAAAAGCCCTGCTCCATTCATCCGGCATGTCGGCTATATGCACTATGCTGCTCAGCAATATCAAAGCCGGGCAAAAGATCATTAGCCACTTCTCCTTATACGGCGGCACCCACGAGCTTGTTGAAAAAATATTACCGGACCTGGATATAGACGCAGTCATAGTAGACTTCCATGATCTCAGCAAAGTAGAAGATGCACTGAAAGCGGATAAGAGCATCCGGCTCATGCATATAGAAACACCCGCGAATCCTACATTACAATGCGTAGATATTGAAGCGTTATCTGCATTGGGTAAGAAATATGATCTGACCATTTGTGTAGATAACACATTTGCCACACCCTACCTGCAGCAACCATTCAAGTATGATGTTGACTATGTGATGCACTCTACGACAAAATTCCTCAACGGACATGGCACACTGATAGGCGGCGTAATGATAGGAAAGGATATAGAAAAAATGAACAGCAGCATTACCAAAATGCACCGCCTGCTGGGTGGCAACAGCAATGCCTTCGAGGCGTTCCTGCTCACCAATGGTCTGCGCACCTTCGGGCTGCGCATGGAACGTCATTGTGCCAACGCACAGAAGGTTGCTGAGTTCCTGGAAAATAATGCGGGTGTTGATAAGGTCAACTACCTGGGCCTGCCCTCCCACCCCGACCATGCCATGTGTAAAAAGCAGATGAGGAACGGCGGCGCTATGCTCAGCTTTGAGCTGAAGGGTGGCTTTGACGCTGGTGTAAACTTCATCAACAAGTTAAAGTTGTGCACCAATGCAGTCTCTCTTGGCACCTGCGATACACTGGTGTCTCATGCCGCCTCTACTACGCATCTTGGCGTAGCAAGAGAAAAACGACTTGAATTCGGTATCACAGACGGGCTGATAAGAATGAGTGTAGGCATCGAGAATGTGGAAGACATTTTGAAGGATCTGGGACAAGCAATCGGCTAAAAATCAGAATTTATGAGCGCATTAGAACGTTTCTTTCTACAAAAAAGTAAATGGATTATCTTCTTTCCTCTATTTCTTATTATGCTCTCTTCCGTATTTTTCCATTCCAAACACTTTTTTGAAAGAACGGAAAGTGGCTCAACATCAATGAATATTGGTCACCCTTTTCCCTTTAGCGTGATGATTATTTATATGGCCATTTGGTATTGGACATTGAGCAATTATTTCAATAATACTCTTGACAGGCCTTATAAATACGATCTTAAAAACTACAGATTGCTACTAATGCTATCTTCTGTACTCTTTATTGCCAATTCAGTATTTTCATACATTAATGCAGAATTGCTTTTTCGTACAACTACCATTTTTGTAATTGCGACTATGATCAACGTGATCGGGGGGCTTTTTTTTATTTATTGCACATGGTTAACTAATAAAATAATTAATTCTTTTTTAAGTTTAAACAATGAAAATGGTATTATTCAGACGTTTTTCTTTTTCCCATTTCGACTATGGAAGTTACAACCGACTATACAAGTATCATATCGCACTTTAGAACACAAAATTTAGAGCATACACCCAATTGGTTCCAAAAATTCGCGTATGGCGAGTTCATCCGGCTGGAGCATCATAAACCCTGCTGCGCGCGAATGATAAAGGGCGACAAAGTATTCCGGGAAATAGTTCAGAAAAAAGCAGCGCTGTGACATGCCCATAGCCTGCTTTCCAGTTGCAAATCAGCATTATTTTTTCACCAGCTTATACGTAATAGTTGCGTCTCCCGGAGCATTAATGCTCAGCATGTAAACTCCCGCCGACATAGCACCGCCTGGAATGGCTATGCTCTGTTCACTGCCGCTATTACCCTGCCACAGCACACGTCCGGTCATATCACTTACTTTAAGATCACTTTTTGCCGGCACATGAGTGAGCCGCCAGCCAGCATTTGTAGGATTAGGTATTAGAGTAACAGCTTCTGTAGTTTCTTCCTGTACACCAAGGGTGTGATCATGCACGTTGCTAAAAAGCTTGTATATGAGCCAGTAGTTGGGATCGAGGAATGTGCTGGCAACTGTATTGCTCCAGGTGAAATGAAAATCCTGTATGGACTGGTCGTCGAGCACCCTTATAATGGTATCACCCGAGAGGGAGTGCAATCGTATATCCAATGGAACTTTAAATAACGGTACTGAGGCCGGATCAGAAGTGGCCTGGATAAGGTGTATATACACGTCGCTGCCTACCTGGTTCCAATGCAGGGTGTATATCGGGAATCCCTGCAGGTAAAACCATTGATTGAAGAACGTATCCAGGTTGATGCCATTTACAACGGTGCCCAGCAATGTCTCCGCGCTGTTTTTGAAATCTTCTATGGTGCCGTTGCCACCGCTATGCGCCAGCTGGTAGTTGCGGAAAATGTGGAAATAATCGCTGTCGTTATTGACCACAGAGCGCAGCGTGTGCAAAACGCAAGCTCCTTTGCCATAAGTAAGCCGACCATCCAGAATCCGCAGTTCACTGGTTGTATCATCGACATACACCGACCCTGTGTCATAAGTCTTCACATTGGATTGAAAGTATGAAATGTAAGACAACGCGGAAGCAGGGGAAGAATAGAAGTGATCGTAATAGAGATAGGTGACATAGGACGCAACGCCCTCATTCATCATAATATCCCGCCAGGTGCCACAGGTAAC
>CAINOM010000201.1 GCA_903851455.1 uncultured Bacteroidota bacterium
CTGGTATTTACAACTTGACAATGCCGTGCTTGATCGCAAACAGCACCAGTCCTGTCTTAGACTTGATATCCAGTTTCGCAAAAAGCGATTCCCGGTAGCCGTCTATCGTCCTTGTCGAGACCTTCATCAGGGATGCTATCTGGTCATACTTGTATTCTTCTTTATCACTTACCAGCATCAGGAACGTCAATTCCCTTTCGTTCAGTAAGCCGAGTGCTTGTGCCGGTCTGCTGGTATCTTGCCCGGTAGTGTTTTTCAGCAGGGCATTGTGCGATATTTCACTATGATAATATCCGGTTGCCATAATGTCATTGATTGCCTTCCTCAGCTCTTCTTCTGTGCAGCTTTTCCGCAGGTATCCCCTTACCCCCATCCGGAATAACTCAATGATCATCTTCTCGTCAGTATCCAGGGTCAGTATCAGCACTTTCAGATTTGGCTTGTATTGCCTGATCCAACGGGTTGTTTCCTCTCCGTTCATCTCCGGCATATTCAGGTCCATGATCACAATGTCCGGGTCGGCAATGTGATGCGAGTTGATCACAAAATCTTTGCCGTTATCATATTGTGCGGTCACCTTATAATCTCCCAGCACTTCAATAAGCGATTTTAAACCATTGCGCACAATAGTATGATCATCAACCAGCGCTATAGAAACTGTTTTTGCCATTTCTTAGATTATTATACAATTTTTTCGAGCGTAAATGTCGTACCCTTACCTCCCTGTGCCGAGGGAGCACTATCTATGCTGCATTTCAGTTTGCCAAGTTCCGCACGTTTCAAAATATTTTTCAATCCTGCACCTTTCCCTGAGCTCATCACCTGCTCCACATCAAAGCCTTTTCCGTCATCCTTCATCACGAGTTTAAAGTTGCTGCCGCCACCCATGCTGATATAGACATTCTTTGCCTCAGCATACTTTAGTAAATTATTCAGTGTCTCCTGGAATATCCTGAACACGATCACTTTCTGGTCCTTGATCAGCTCGGGCTCCTTGTCGTGCTCCCAATGTACTTCAAACTTGTTTAATGTCCGCATTCGCTCCACCTCTTTCTCCAGGGTATATACAAGACCATTTTTTTCAATAACATCACTATTCAGGCTTCTGCCCAGTACGCGCACCTCTTCTATAGTCTCAACCACCATATCGCTCACCGGCAGCAGTGACACAGCGCTGGCAGGGTTCACCGCCTTCTGTTGTTGCAGCTGCAGCTTCATAAATGTGAGACGCTGACCTATGTTATCATGCAGTTCCCTCGCTACCTCTGCCATTACCTCGTCCTGCAGTAATCTCAGCCCTTTCTCATGGTCCAGGTGCATCTGCGCCATCTTCACTTCCTGCTGCACATTTCGCCTGTTAGATAAAACCATAGTAATGATCACAACCGCTATCAGCAGTAGCATCATCAATGTTGCAACAAGAACGGTCAGTACTATAGGATTTGAGAACATAACTTAAGCAGCATTTAAGATAACCTGCTTCTGCTGCCCCACCAAGATAAAACTTATTGCAACAAGTGGATAGCGGATAATGTCTAAAATAGAATTTATCCTGATCATTTTAGCGGCCAGCGCCGGCGCATGGCCTATAAAGTAGTTATGCATACCAAAGTAAGGAATGTCGCAAGCGCAGTAAATAATAGTCGATAGCGATAACCAGAATACCGGTTGCCTTAACAAATCTCTATCCTTAAAAACACAATTGTTAAACAAGAGAACTAAATACATCATCGTAAGTACTATAAGTCCCGCCACCATAGCCACGTTCGCAAAAATGAATATCGACCCCATCGCCAGATTTATAATCCAGAATATTGTATCCAAAACTAAAATCCCCCAGAATGGCCACTTTTTTTTGAGGTCCATCAGGTAAATCGCTGCTGCGCCAGCCAGCCAGACCTCTAACATCATATAAATGTTGAACAACCACGAGTTATGTCTGTGTAAATAGCGCCCAATGTAGAGACCGTAGATCTCGCACACAAACGCAATTGCGGTCAGGTATAACGTCAATCTGAATGACTTGCCCAGGTGTCCGAAATAATAAACGCCTGCTATCACTGGCAGTATTTTCACCATCATTACAAGCATCAAGGTAGCCATTACTGGTTCGTTTATCCGGCAGCATTTAAAACACGTTGTTTCTGCCGTCCCAACAGGATAAAACTTATCGCCACAAGTGGATAACGAACAATGTCCAAAACATCATTAATAGAAATCAGCTTGGCTGACAAGACAGGTGCGTTCGTTATAAGATAATTATGCAACACCATATACGGAATATCGCACGCACAATACAAAATAGTAGAAATTGCAAGCCAGAATACCGGCTGTACGAGGATATTTTTATTTTTAAAAACGCTATTGGTAAACAAAACGGCCAAATACATTACAGTAAGCAAGATAAGACCATAAACCATTGATAAGCTGGCAAAAACATAAATAGAGTTCCGGACGACGTTCAGAACCCAAATGATGGAACCAATTACCAATAGCATTAGGAACACTTTTTTTAGCCAGGGAACGACGAGCAATTGAACCGCTGCCATTCCCATTAACCACGCCTCTGCGACTAAGTAAAAATTGAACAACCATATATTATGTTCATGTAAATTTTTCATAATATAATAGCCATAACTTTCAGATATCGCAGCTATGCCGATAAGGTATAAGACCAGGCGATATGGCCGGGTCAAGCACTTAAAGTAATATCCGCCAACTATCAGAGCAAACAGTTTCCCCGCGAGGAAATAAAACAACAATGGCATACTTTCAATTTCGTCTTTCTGTAGCGAAATTATGAAAGCCTGACAATCTATGAGTTATATTGCTCGGATAAATTAAAAAAAATATTTATGAAGGCAATATGTACATATCGCAATGAGGTGGGCATAACGTCCCTACATCCGCTGCCTTATTCTTAAATGGCTGATTGTAGGGCACATTATCCAGTAACGGCGTGCCATTTTTATCACGCAGGTAGATCGCTAATGTATGAGGATCTGCAAGGCTGGGGCTCACCTTTGAGTAAGAGCCCGCGGCAAAGCAAATGGATGCATTGGTCGGCAAGCCATCGTCTGCAAATACCTTTTGAACCTCCTGACCCCACGGAAAGACAACATTCCGCACATAAGTTGTCGCCCCGGTATCCGATGCGAGATTGATCGAAGTACTGGGATCACATACCGGACTGTCGCAATAATAGAAGTAATCAAGGTAATTCTGGTCGTAAAGATCGGTAACTGTCGTGGTAGCAAGCCCGGCATCCGAAATGCTGTACCAGGCACATGTTCCGGTATTTAGATTATACGTGTTGGGCGTGCCCGATGGTGCCATAGTACATATCTGCATCCGCAGATACAATGCGTTGGCATTTGGATCATAGCATAGCACAAAGCGCAAGGCAACGGCCGTTGCCACACATCCGCTTGCCGACATAAAGTTATGTACCGCTGTTGAGAATGCGCTCCACGGTATCTGTATATCCTGCCCGCCAAAACTCGTATTACATCCGCTCAGAAAATAGCGCTGCTGGAAGTAGGTGCGCATGTTGTTAAATTGGTCTAGTGTGACGACCATGGGATTAGTTGGCATAGAATCAGTTGTTTAGGTGAATGAGCAGGCAAGTTACTGAGTATTTCACATTATATCCAATTTTAGAAATACGGGGAAAACACCCTTTTTGATACGGGGTTTTTCCCCTACAGCGTAATGAAAGAAGTCCGTTCTTTGTGAAAGTTTCCATTAAGCTCCTTACCTATCACTATGAATTTTCCTCTTACGTCACTATGTATTTGTTCTTATTCCGGTTTCAGATAAATTCTTTACCTATCACTATGAAAATCTTTTTCCGGTAAAGAAAATATCAGCTAAAGCCCCCACATACGGGGCTTTTTTTATGGAATTATTCTGGTTTCCTGTCTTTGATAGAACAAAGTATATTGCGAACTGGTATCTGCTGCAATTGCAGCAACGCTTATGAACAGCAACCTCACCGAAGAAGAGCTACTGAGAAACTACCGGGCCGATGGCGAAAACAATGGCTCGGCCACTTGTTGCTGCGGTATACTGCCTTGCTCTTTGGTGTTGCTATGAAATACCTGAAAGATAAGACACAAGCTGAAGATGCCGTGCAGCAGGTGTTTGTCAAGGTGCTCACCCACATGCCGCAGGAAGAGATTCATAACTTTAAAGGCTGGCTCTACGTTCTTATGCGCAACCACTGCCTGCAGCAGCTCCGCGACAAGACCTGGCACACAGATGAAGCTGTACTGGCACAACTTTCAGGCGTTGATGTCGACACCGAGGAAATGGTTTTGCACGACAATACCCTTCAGCAGATGGAAGAGGCTATAGCTCTGCTTAATGAAGAGCAAAGAAAGACCATAGTACTTTTTTATCTGAAGAAATACAGCTATGAACAGATAATTGCCCACACTGGTTATACCTTTATGCAGGTGAAGAGCTTCATACAGAACGGCAAACGCAATTTGAAAACAATTTTACTAAAAAAAATCGCGGGGCGCAGACCATGAGCGACCAGAACAACATATCGCCATTTGATAACGGAGGAAAGCAAAAGCTTTCTGAAGATACGCTGATGGCCTATCTCGAGGGAACTCTATCTCCCGCTGAGCAGCATGAGGTAGAGCTGTGGCTCGCTGAAGAGGGAATGGAAAGTGATGCGCTGGAAGGATTAAAAACCCTGCAACCACAAGAAACGAAGCATACGGTAAGCAAACTGAAACATGAGTTGCGCAAGACAATGACCGGCAAAAAACGCAGGCGCAGGCCATTAAAAACAGACATCATACAATGGATAGCGATCGCCATCATATTATTGCTCGCCGTTGTTGCTTATATTGTCATCCGTGTTGCCAAATAAAGTAATTTTGCTCCGGAAAAACCACTTACGACTTACGACTTACGACTTACGACTTACGACTTACGACTTACGACTTACGACTTACGACTTACGACTATGAAGTACATTCCACAACGACCGCCATTTGTAATGATAGACGACGTGATAAGCGCGGACGAAAAACACACCTTGACCACTTTTACTATCGCTCCGGATAACATCATGACGGAGAACGGTTTCTTCACCGAAGGTGGCCTCGTGGAGAATATGGCCCAGACCGCAGGAGCCGGCACCGGCTACATGGCTATGCAGCAAGGAAAACCTACGCCTATGGGCTATATTGCTGCATTAAAAAATGTGAATATCATTGCCCTGCCTAAAATAAATGATACCATAAGAACGGAAGTTAAGTTTGGCCAGATCGTAATGAACTTCCACCAGGTGCAGGGCCGCGTGTTCTCGGGAGATAACGAGATCGCCAACTGTGAGTTTAAGATTTTCGTTAACCCCGATCAACCTTCCGCTCCTTAAGTGCGCCCGGTTTACGCGATAGCGTCAAATATTATTTCCGCTTTGGGCATGGACACCGCAGCCCAATGGAATGCAGTAACAGCCGCGAGAATAGGCATTAAGCGTCATAACGATACCGCATTAAGCAATGCGCCCTTCATGGCCGCAAAGCTTGATCCATCACAGTGGCAGGCCATCCAGGCACAGGTACGATCTTCTACGTCACTCACTCCGTTCGAGCAATTGGCTTCATGCTCTGTAAAGAAGGCCCTGGATAGCCTGGATGAAGTCATCGATCTAAGCCAAACAGTTTTTATTCTGTGTACAACCAAGGGCAATATAGAACTCCTCGGCCAGGTGCCCGACGAAAGACTGTTACTGCATCGTTCCGCAAAAATCATAGCAGAAGACAACAGCATTACCACTAAGCCGGTTGTTATTTCTCATGCTTGCGTATCGGGTGTTATCGCATTGCAGCAGGGCTTGCGCTTACTGCAGGCTGGCAGGTTCCGGCATGCCATTGTCACCGGCTGCGATCGGTTTTCCCGCTTTGTGCTCAACGGCTTCCAGTCATTCCAGGCTATCTCCGATGAGCCTTGCCGGCCGTTCGATGCAGCACGAAAAGGGATAACGCTCGGCGAGGCCGCTGCAACAATTATTTTATCGACACAGAAAAACGACAATATACTAGGCTCCCTCGTTGGCGGCGCCACATCTAACGACGCTAACCATATCTCCGGCCCATCCCGCACGGGCGAGGAACTCTCCGCTGCCATTGACCGCGCTATTGCCGAAGCCGGCATCTCAGCCGCGCAGATAGGCATGATCTCCGCCCACGGCACTGCAACTCCCTACAACGATGAGATGGAGGCAAAAGCTTTCGAACACAGCGGATTGCTCAACAGCCCGGTTCACAGTTTTAAAGGATACATCGGCCATACCCTTGGTGCTGCCGGCGTGCTCGAAAGTGCTATGGTGCTCGAGAGCCTGCGACATCAGGCACTCATCCCATCAGCCGGCTTTGAAGATCTTGGCGTACCCAAGCCAATAAATGTAACCCGAAAATTGCAACCGGCAACAATCGGGTACACGCTCAAAACCGCATCTGGTTTTGGCGGCTGCAATGCAGCAATTGTCTGGAAGAAGGGATGATGAATAAGGTTTAACATGTTGCTTTCGCTTTGCGATTGAGATATATTTCAACTGACTTCCGTAACTTTGTAATATGTTACAATATCTCTCTGATAATTCAGGACATCGAACCGCTGTTGTAATTCCTATTGATGAGTGGAATGGAATAAAAAGCAAGTATCCTGGAATAGATGCTATCGAGGGGGAATTGCCACAGTGGCAAAAAGATATTATCGACAGAGATCTGAAAGAAATAGCCGACAATCCCCAATGCCTTCGCCCAATCGAAGAATTATTTGAAGAGTTAGATAGGGAAGACTAAAGTTGTACGACTTATAAGATCCTCTATCGGCTGAATGCAAAGCCAAATGTATTGGAGGCTAAAGCATGGTATAAACAGCAACGTCCCGGCTTGGAAAAAGAATTTACAACTTCACTAAAAGAAGCAATTATTCGATTGCGCGCGCAGCCGGAAATCTTCGCAACCCGGTATAGAAACGTCAGGATAGTTCACACCAATATTTTCCCTTTCAATATTCACTTTTTATGTTGACAAATCAAAAAAGCTGATCGTTATTACAAAC